>USII01000039.1 GCA_900554725.1 uncultured Eubacteriales bacterium | reverse complement strand
AGGAGGGGGAGCGGACGCTCCAGGCCATGGCCGCCACCTTCGCCGCCTACACCCAGGGCCTGGACCGGCTGTCCTTCCGCTGCCAGGGAGAAGAGCTGACGGTAAACGGAAAAACCGCCCAGGATTTCCTGGACGGCCAGCTGACCATCACCCGCACCGTGGAGACGGATTATCGGGAGTGAGAAGCCGCCGCCTTTATATGGAAAGGAGCCTGCTATGAAACAGAAAAAACTTCTCGTCATCGACGGCCAGGGCGGGCGCATGGGCGCTGCCCTGGTGAGCCAGTGCAAGGCCGCGGGGCTTGGGGTTCAGATCATCGCGGTGGGGGCCAACTCCGCCGCCACCGCCGCCATGCTGAAGGCCGGGGCCGACGCCGCCGCCACCGGGGAGAACCCCGTGGTGGTCAACGCCCGGGACGCCGACGTCATCTTCACCGACGTTTGGGCCTCCATGGGCCAGGAGGCGGAAACGGCAAAGCGCAAGCAGGCCTTTTTGGCATACCAGATTAACGAACAGCTGATGGAGGCTGCCAAACCGGATGCGATGGTGCAGCACTGCCTGCCTGCGCACAGGGAGGAGGAAATTACAGCCGCCGTATTTGAAGCCCATGCCGAAGAGATTTTCCAGGAGGCGGAAAACCGGCTGCATGTGCAAAAGGCCGTGATGGCGCTGCTCATGGGCGCATAGAAAAAAGGCGCGAATAGCGCTCTTTTTTTGCCCGGAAAAGGCCCATTTGGATAAGCGCGGGCACTTTTGGCGGCCTCTCTTAGAACGGCGAAAAGAATGTATGTGTGAAAAGAAGAAGTATTGTGTTTTCCAGGGAAACATTGTATAATAGTTCCATAAGGCATTACAACAAAATAAGGTTCTAAACTTAATCAAAGGAGAAAGAATATGGATACCAAACAAATTCTGATTCAAGCTGGCAGCCATGTTGCGGAAGGCCTTTCCAAGATTGATCCGGCGCAGGTCGATGCAATGGCAAAGGGAATCGCGAAGGCAAAGCGTGTATTTGTCACCGGATGGGGCCGCGCGGGCAATGTTGCCGGCATTTTGGGCATGGATATGTCCCAGATTGGAAAGCTGGTTTATCGCGTAGGCGATAACAATACGCCTTCCATCCATGAAGGGGATATCCTACTTGTGGTTTCCGGCTCGGGCAACACCAAGACCATCTCCATCATCGCCAAGGAAGCGAAGGATTTTGGCGCGGAGGTCGGCCTGATCTCCACAAGCGAGCAGTCCATCATCGGTGAGATTGCGGATTACAATGTCGTCATTCCGAAGGTGGATACCCCTATGAACAGAATTATGGATAAAAAGCGCCCGCAGCGCGATCCCAAATTCAAATCCACTGCCGGCACCCGCGAAACATGGGATCTCACCGCTGAGGAAAGAGAGCAGATGACGCTCGATCAGATGGAGATTACCTACCAGATTGCCTTTGTGCTCAATGAGGTGCTCCAGCAGAAAGTCATGGAGGAGATCGGCGAGACATTCGAAGCAGTCCATTACTATCACAATAGCCTTGAATAAACGAAGGGAGAGTATTTCAAATGTTAGATGCTAAGAAACTGCTGGATTGCGCCGGCAAAAATATTGCAGAAATTCTAAACCAGGTCGATCCCGCTCAAATCGAGGAGATCGCAACTGCCCTGGCTGAGGCAAAGCGCGTTTTCACCGCCGGATGGGGCCGCGCGGGAAACATCATTCGCATTCTTGGAATGGATATGTCCCAGATTGGAAAGGTTGTCTTCTGTGTAGGCGATAACGGAACGCCTTCCGCTCATCCGGGAGATCTTCTCATCATCAACTCCGGCTCGGGCAACACCAAGACCATCGCTGTGTTGGCAGAGCAGGCAAAAGAGCAGGGTGTTAAGGTTGCGCTGATTTCCGGCGCTGCTCCGGATGCTTCCATTATCGGCAAGATCGCCGATATCAATGTCACTGTGCCCCGCCTCAAGAACAGCTTCCGCCCCCCTGTCAATGAGAACTCCAAGAACAAGG
Organism: uncultured Eubacteriales bacterium; assembly: GCA_900554725.1. Taxonomy (GTDB): domain Bacteria; phylum Bacillota; class Clostridia; order Christensenellales; family Christensenellaceae; genus QANA01. The sequence continues at coordinate 6,097 of USII01000039.1, read as the reverse complement.
GCCTGGGCGAGCGCGTAGATTGGGGCCTCTCTCAGGAGCAGAGGGAGCAAATGGCCTATGAGGATGTGACGGGCTACTACGAAGCAGCGTTTGCGCTGAACGAAGTGATCCGCAAGTTCGTGATGGAGAAGATCGGCGCCAAGACCGAGGATATCATGTACTACCACAACAACCTCGAATAAGGGGAAATCAAAAAGCGGCAGAAAACTGCCGCTTTTTTATTTGCATCGTTTGTAACCCGCCCAAAGCAGGCAAGGGAAGAGCAGTGGGCAAGCCAAAGGCTAAGAATGCGCCTCCTTTTCCAGTGTGAGCTTATATTCGATGGAATCCGAAAGGGCGATGAAGCTGGCCTCCAAAATATCGGCGGAAACCCCTACTGTGCGCCAGGTGTGCTCGCCATCTGTGGATTCGATGAGCACCCGAACGCCCGCGGCGGTTGTTGCATCGGATTCCAATACGCGCACCTTATAATCTGCCAGGCGCATCTTGGAAAGGCAGGGGTAGAAGGGGATAAGAGCGCGCCGCAGGGCCAGGTCCAGCGCGTGCACGGGGCCGTTTCCCTCTGCGGAAGTCAGAGAAGATTCCTCTCCCACCCGCACCTTTACAATAGCCGAAGAGGGAGAGAGCTGCGCAAAGAGGGGATACTCCCCGATGATCTTATAGTGATCCAGAAAGAAAAACTGCTCCTGAAGGCGCAGGCAGCGGCGGATCAGCAGCTCGAGGCTCTCCTCTGCAGCCTCAAACTGATAGCCGGCAAACTCCATGCGCTTGAGCCTGTCCATAATATCCGCCAGCTTGGGAGAATCCTTCTTGATGCCGGGCTCATACTTTTGCACCAGGCGGAGCAACGAGGATTTGCCCGAAACTTCCCCCACCAGCCGCCGGCGCTGATTGCCCACCGCCCTTGGGGGAATATGTTCAAAGCTGGCGTGCAGTTTGTTTACGGCGTCCACATGCATGCCGGCCTTATGGGCAAACGCGCTGGAGCCCACATAGGGCAGGTTGCCCGGAAGGATCAGGTTCGCGGTATCCGCCAGCGCAATGCAAGCTCGGGTAAGGTTCTCCATCTGCTCCTGGGGAATGCAGGAAAAGCCGGCCTTGAGCTGCAGGTTGGGAAGCAGCGTCGAAAGGTTGGCATTGCCGCAGCGCTCACCCAGGCCGAGCAGCGTGCCCTGCACCTGCCGTGCGCCGGCGAATACCGCCTGCATGCTGCCTGCGACAGCCAGGCCCGAATCGTTATGGCAGTGGATGCCGATGGTAAGGCCGGGAAATTTCTGACAGACGAGCTGTGTCGCCTCCCCAATGGCGGAAGGGAATGTGCCGCCGTTGGTATCGCAAAGGCAAAGCGTATCGGCCCCCGCATCTGCCGCCGTTTGCAGAACGGAAAGGGCATAGGAGGGGTTTTCCCGGTAGCCATCGAAAAAATGCTCCGCATCAAAAATGACCCTGCGGCCCGCACTTTTTAGAAAGCGAATGCTATCCCAAATCATAGCCAGGTTTTCGGCAAGGGTGGTTTCCAGCACATGCTCCACATGCAGCGCAGAGGCCTTTCCGAAAATGCAGAGAACCTCCGTGTCCGCGCTTAAAAGGGCTGCAAGCCCGGGATCTTCCTCGGCCCTGATGTGCTTGCGCCGGGTGCTTCCAAAGGCAGCAAGGCGGCAGGCGCCAAGAGAAAGCTTTTTTGCTTCCTGGAAAAATTCGGCGTCCTTGGGGTTAGAGGCGGGATTTCCGGCCTCGATAATGGAAATACCAAGGGAAGAGAGTATGCGGACGATTGCAAGCTTATCGCTGATAGGAAAGGAAACATCCTCCCCCTGCGCGCCATCCCGCAGCGTAGAATCCAAAATTTCAAGCGTCATTGTGTCACCCCAAGGGAAAGCAGTTTGTTGAGCGCATGGATATAGGCCAGCACAGAGGATTCCAAAATATCAAAGGAGAGGCCGCGCCCGGAGACGGTATTGCCCCCCGCAGACACTTTTACCGTCACCTGGCCCAGAGCGTCCTGCCCTTCGGTGACCGAATGGATGGAATAATCCTCCAGCTTCATCTGGATGGGGGAGAGAGAATCGATGGCCTGATATGCTGCCAACACCGGGCCGCCAGCCTGCGCCGCTGCGGTTTTGCGCTCGCCGTTGATTTTCACAGTGAGGATGGCCATGGAATCCTCCTGGTTTCCGCTGATGATCTTGTAGTTCTCCAGCTCAAAGATTTTCTTCGTCTGGGAAATGGATTCCACCAGCGCTTCCACATCGAAATCCGTAATATATTTTTTCTTATCGCAAAGGGCCTTAAACTGGGCAAAAAGCTCTTCGGCAACTTCCTCTGGCAGGTGGTAGCCCAGCGTTGCAAGGCGCTCTAAAAACGCGTGCCGGCCCGAATGCTTGCCAAGGACGATGTTGTTTTCCGTAACCCCCACATCCTCGGGCGACATAATCTCGTAAGTCGCGCGGTTTTGCATCACGCCATGCTGGTGAATGCCGGCCTCGTGGGCAAAAGCATTGGCCCCTACGATGGCCTTATTTGGGGGAATGGGCTGCCCGATGATGCGCGCCAGCTGACGGGAAGTGCGGAAAAGCTGGCGCGTATCGATTTGAGTATAGGCGTGATAGCAATCACGGCGGGTTTTGAGCGCCATGACGATTTCTTCCAGGGATGCGTTGCCCGCCCGCTCGCCAATGCCATTTACCGTGCATTCCACCTGCGTTGCCCCTGCGCCCACGGCTGCCAGGGAATTGGCCACGCCCAACCCCAGGTCGTTATGGCAGTGCACGGAAAGAATTGCCTTTTCCATGCCCTCGGTATGGGCGAGGACATAGCGCGTCAGCTCCTGCATTTCGCCGGGCGTCGCGTAGCCCACAGTATCTGGAATATTGACAGTGCTTGCCCCCGCCCTAATGGCAAGCGAAAGGGCCTGGCAAAGAAAATCTCTGTCGCTGCGGGTAGCATCTTCGGCGGAAAATTCCACATCCGGGCAGAGGCGGCGCGCATATTGAACGGCCTGCTGAATGCTTTCCAGCACCTGCTCGGGGCTCATATGCAGCTTATATTGCATGTGCAGCGGGGAAGTTGCCAAAAAGACATGGATGCGCGGACTCTCCGCGCCCTTTAGGGCCTGAGCTGCGGCATCGATATCCTTTTGCACAGTGCGCGCCAGGGAGGCGATGGTCACTCCCCGCACTTCCTGCGCGATACGCTGGACAGATTCAAAATCTCCGGGGCTGCTCACAGCAAATCCTGCCTCGATAACATCCACTTTCAGGCGCGCCAGCTGGCGTGCTACTTTGAGCTTTTCGTTCAGGTTCATGCTGCACCCGGGGGATTGCTCCCCATCGCGCAGCGTCGTGTCAAATATTTTTACTTGATTCATCTTTTTCTTCGCTATCCAGGCAGAGATAGCGCTCCCCCCTTTGAAGGCCTGCGATACCCGTGCGGGCAATTTCAATAATTCCATACTCTTCCAGCAAATCCAGAAGGGCATTGTTGGCTTCGCTCTTATTCGTCGCCTCGATGGTGGCGGTGCTGGGGGAAAGATCGGCAATTTTTGCATGAAAGACATTGCAAAGCTCGATAATCCCCGCCCGGCTGCCCGCTTCTGCATGCACCTTCACCAGCATGAGTTCCCGGAATACGGCAGAAGAGGGTTCGATTTCGGCGATTTTTTCCACTTCCACAAGTTTGCCCAGCTGCTTTTTTATCTGCTCCAGCGTCGCCTCATTCCCATAGAGTTCGATGGTCATGCGGGAATAGCGGCGGTTGAGCGTCTCCCCTACAGTAAGGGAACTGATGTTATATCCTCGCCGCCCAAATAGGCCGGAAACCCGGGCCAGAACGCCGGAATTGTTCTGCACCAGCACGGATAACACATATCTTCTTTCCATAATCGCAAGATATCCTTTCGGCGCTTTTGCCAGCGCCCGTTTTATATTCGTAGCCAGAAGGCCCTTTGCATGCAGCCCGCCGGCAAATGCCAGAATTTCTAGGCGGATTGCCCCTTTTTGATGCGGCAATCGATGAGTGCCGGCTCTCCGAGGGCCAGGGCTTGCAAAAAAGCCTGCTCTGCCTGCGCCGGCGTCTTTACAGTATAGCCGGCAATGCCAAAAGAGCGCGCCAGAAGGGCAAAATCCACCTTCCGATCAAAGTCCACCTGGGAAAAGTGCAGGCGGGCATTTTTCTGGAGCTGACGCACCATGCCCAGCGCCCGGTTATCCAAAATCACCTCGATAATGGGAAGATGATAATAGGCCGCCGTGGAAAGCTCAGCCATGTTCATAAAAAAGCTGCCATCCCCGGCGATATTGATAATCCGCTGACCGGTGGCTCTGGCCGCGCCAATGGCTGCGCCCAGCCCAAAGCCCATGGCGCCCAGGCCGCCCGAGGTGAGGAAATGCTGATGGCCGCGCACTCCAAGATGTTTCGCCGCCCAGAGCTGATGCTGGCCGACTTCCGTTGTGTAAATCTGTTCGGGGCCTGCCAGGGCAGAAAGGGTCTCGAGCAAAAACGCAGGAGTGAGCCCGTGGCTGCCATCGTCTCGCGAGAGCCTGCGCACGGGCAAAGGCAGGCCGGCTTCTTTTCTGGGGGCAAGCAGGAGCAGCTGCTCTAAAATCTCACGGGCATCGCCGATCAGAGCGAGGTCTGCCGTGGCATTTTTGTTAATTTCTGCCGGGTCAATATCGATGTGGAGAATTTTGGCGTGCCGTGAAAGCGCCTTTGGGTGAGGAAGCGTGCGGTCGGAAAACCGCGTACCTACCGCAATGAGCAGATCGCACTGAGAGATGAGCTCGTTGGCCAAGCGATCTCCATAAACGCCCGCCAAGCCGGCAAAATAGGGGCTTTGCTCGCAGCAGCCCGTGCTCATGAGCGTCTGCACAATGGGGGCATGCAGCTTCTCGGCAAGGGCGAGGACAGCCTGCTCCGCTCCCGAATGGGGCACGCCACCCCCCACAAGCAACAGAGGGCGGCTGCTCTCCTCCAGAAGAAAGGCAGCGCCGGCGAAATCCAGCGCGTCGGCCAGAAGCGGGCGGAGAGGGGAGCGAGGCACTGCCTGCTGATAGTTGGCTGTTGCGGCGGTAACATCCTGCGGGATATCTACCAGCACAGGGCCTGGGCGCCCCGAAGCAGCGATGAAAAAGGCCTCGCGCAGGGTGTCCGCCAGCTCCCCAGGGCTTTTTACAATGTAATTGTGCTTTGTCACAGGCATGGAGACGCCGTAAATGTCGATTTCCTGGAAACTATCTGTGCCAATTTGCGCCCTGGCGACATTGTTTGTAATGGCGACGACGGGCGAAGAATCCATATAGGCGGCAGAAAGGCCAGTGAGCAGGTTTGTCGCACCCGGGCCGGAAGTGGCCAGGCAGACGCCCACTTTCCCGCTGGCGCGGGCATAGCCATCCGCCGCGTGGGCAGCGTGTTGCTCGTGGGTTGTCAGAGTATGGCGAATATGCGAGGCGCTTTGATACAGTGCCTCGTATATGCCCAAAATTGCACCGCCAGGGTAGCCGAATACATCGCGCACCCCCTGCTCTTTTAGGCACTCTATGACAATTTGTGCGCCGCACAGAACCATGCGCCCGCCTCCCTTTTTATCTGCTTATTTTCTCTATCATAAACAAATTTGCAGGATTTTTCAACGCCTCCGCGAAAACTTGACTTAAAAACCCCGTATGGTAAAATATTCAGTGCAAAGCTGCAGCCCAAAAAGAAAGGGAGGCGGCGCAGGAATGATTTTTATGATTGATAGGATATGCCAGGAGGAAGTACAGATGGAGCTTGAAAAGATTCGGGCGATGATTGCAGATAAAATGGATATCGACCCAAGCACAGTAACAGAAGAATCCACATTCGAAGAGCTGAAGCTGGATTCGCTGGATTTGGTAGAAATTGTTATGGATGTGGAAGATGAATTTGATATCTGCATCGAAACGAGCGATGGCCTCAATACCATCGGGGATCTGATTGCCCTGATAAGAAGCCAAGAGAAGTAGATAAAAAGCGCGGCCGGTTTTCCGGCCGCACTTTTTATGCGCAGTACAATTTATTTTGTGAGAAAACTGCGTGTAAACTCTTTGCAAAAGCGCCCGCCTATTTTATAATGAAAGAG
>USII01000038.1 GCA_900554725.1 uncultured Eubacteriales bacterium | reverse complement strand
ACATGAGTCTACATTTTTCGCCGCTGCTATCCAGCTCATCGGGCAATTGTTCCTTTTTTGGAACAGAGCGCACAAAGCTGCTGGTGGATGCCGGGGGTGCGGGCGGCACGATAGAAGGGGCACTGCGCGAAATCGGGCAGAATCCATCGGAAATTTCTGCGATTCTGATTACCCATGAGCATATCGATCATATCCGGGGCGCGGGTGTTCTGAGCCGGCGCTATGGCATTCCGGTCTATGCCAACGAGCAGACATGGGAGGAAATGCTAAAAAAAGTGGGGGATATTCCGTTTAAAAACATGCGAGTGATAGATGAAGCCGCTTTTTATGTAGGGGATATCTGCGTGCAGAGCGTCCCCCTTTCCCACGATGCTGCAAACCCCGTTGGATATGCGCTGATGGCTGGAGGCAGAAAGATGGGCGTGCTCACAGATACAGGCAAAGTGACGGAAGGAATGCTGCGGGCAATGGAGCGGGCATCCATCGTTTTGCTGGAATCCAATCATGATCCGGAAATGCTCAAAAACAGCAGGTACCCATACCGTGTAAAAACCAGAATCGCCTCTTCCAAGGGACATCTGAACAACGAAAAAGCGGCGGAGGCCTGCATGCAGCTGGCAAATCGAGGGGTGCGTGGCATCATTCTTGGGCATGTCAGCAAGGAGAATAACCATAAAAAGCTGGCCTACGAAGTATGCTGCAGGCATCTTACCCAGGGCGGCGTACGCGTGGGGACAGATATTGCGCTGACAGTTGCGCGCAGAACGGGTGTCACCGGGTTTTATACGGTAAAATAGGGGGGCCGGAAAAAGCCGGCAGAAAGAAAGCGGGAGCGAGCGGGTGTGAGAGGCCAAAAAAGCGCAGCATTCACGCCTGTTTTCCAACCGCAGCGCGCGAAAGGGCAAAGGCGCGCAGGAGGAGCAGAATGAAAATCCGCATTGCCTGCGTGGGAAAGATGAAAGAGAGTTACTTTTTAAAGGCGCAGGCGGAATATCTAAAGCGGCTTTCCCGGTTTGCGGCGGTGGAGGTTTTGGAGCTGGCCGATGAGCGCACGCCCGCCTTCCCCACAGAGCGGGAGAGGGAGGCAGTTCTGAAAAAAGAAGGGGAGCGCATCAAAAGGGCAATGGCTGGCTTTGATGTGGCAAGCGTGCTGGCAGTGGAAGCGCAGCAGATGGATTCCGAGGCCTTTGCCCAAAGGCTGGGAGAAAAGGAGGCGCAGGGCAAAAGCGTGTGCTATGTTATTGGGGGTTCCTTTGGCATTACTGAGGAAGTAAAACAGATGGCAGGGGAGAAAATTTCCCTCTCCCTGCTCACATTTCCCCACAGGCTGGCGCGCATCGTTTTATTGGAACAGCTTTACCGGGGGTTTAAAATCTGCCGCGGGGAGAATTACCATAAATAGCAGGTGGGGGGCGGTATGGCCCCTGCCTTTGAGATAGAGAGATTAGAGGGAAAAAACAAAGAGAGGGGAAAAACATGCTGAAAAAAAGCAACAAGCTTTTTGTCGCGCTGGGATATTTGATCAGCCTCGTCACTGGCATGCAGACGGCGGGTTATCAATATATTATTATCAGCATGCGCGATGAATTTTCGCTTTCCAATGCGGGGATGGCGGCGCTGGGATCGGTGCAGTCGGTTGTGGGGCTTCTGATGAGCCTTGTGTTCAGCCGGTTTATCGATCATGTGGATAAGCGCAAGCTCATGTTTATAGGCGGCGGAGTCTATGTGATGGGGTGCCTTTTTAACGGCCTTTCTTCCGGCCCGGCCATGACGATTGCGGCGCTGGTCATTATAGGGGTGGGAGGAAATGTTATCACCACTGCTCTCTACCCGGCGCTTACCAGCACAGATCCGCAAAACAGCAATAAGTATACCAATATGCTGCAGGTGTTCTACGGCGCCGGCGCCATGATCGCGCCCGTGCTCCTTTCGGTTTTCATGGGAAGCATGCACATGAACTGGCGCGGCCACTACCTGATCATCTCCTGCGCCACTCTGCTTATGCTTGGCCTTTCATCGCTGGTGCAGCCTGAAACTTCCATGCGGCTTCAGAAGGCCGTTCAGGTTTCCCAGCATGCCCAGGTTCCGGTTTTCCAGAAAATCTATAAGACTGCGGCCTTTTGGCTGCTCTCCCTTTGCATCGGCTTCTATATGTGCATGGAAACCGGCCTTATGAACTATGCCCGGCAGTATTTCGAGGCCATGGGAGATTCCAAGAGCGCGGGGCTGGCCATCTCGGTGGCTTGGGGGCTTATGCTGCCCACGCGGTTTATGGCAAGCAAAATGAAGCGGCATAAGGGAAAGATGGTCTGTATCAGCTTTGTCTTTGCTGGGTTGGCGATGCTGCTCATGGCGCTGCTGCGCATTCCTGTGGTTTCGCTCATCTGGTGCGCGCTCTTTGGCCTGTTTGCAGGGCCAGGCTGGCCTACCATTCTCTCCATCGGCATGGATACTTTCCCGCGCCAATCGGGAAAAGCCTATTCGCTTATCTGCATCGGCAGCGGTCTTGGGGCCATGCTGGGCAACCTGATGGTGGGAAGAGTGGTGGATATCGTGGGAATAGGGGATGCGTTTTACCTTGTGGCAGCCTTTGCAGTGGCAGGCTTGGCAGCGGGGGATTTTGGCATTCGCGCTTCCTACCAGCAGCGGAAAAAGGATGATGCAAAAGAGGCGGCATTCCTAAAAGCAATGAGTCAGGAGGAACAAAAAGAGGAGGGATAATCCATGGCAAGGGAATATGTTCCGCAGCATGCGCACCGCTCTCCTGCGCTGATTCGGGCGCGCAGGGATCGTTTTTATCTGGCCTTCTGCTATCTGGCAGGGCTGATGACGGGCTTTGAATTTGGCGGCTATCAGTACATTTTCCTCAATATCCGCATGGAGTTTGGCTTTTCCAATACCATGATGGCAACAGTCAACGCCCTTCAGACGATCATATCGCTCTGCTCATCGCTGATCCTGAGCGGTTTTCTGGATCGCGTCAACAAGCGCAGGTTGCTCTGCCTGGGCGCGGGAATTTATGCGGCGGGCACTGTGGGGATGCTGCTATCTGCAAACGCCTTCTGGTTCTTCGCTTTCCGGATTTTTGCCGCCCTTGGAAGCGGCATGCTGCTCGCGGGCGTCTTTCCGGCCATGGCGCTTATCGCTCCGGAAAAAAGCACGAAATATACCAATATGGAGCAGGTTTTTTCGGGAACGGGCTCTGTCCTAAGCCCACTGCTGCTTTCCTTTCTCCTGGGGGAGCAGTTGAATCTGCCCTGGAAGGTGCACTATGTTATCGTGCTGGCGCTGGCGCTTTTGCTGCTCTTTGGGCTGCTGCTCTCCCGCCCCAGCGTGACCAGCTATCAGCGGGAGGATGGCCAGAGCGGGGGAAAGGCCTTTTCCCTGCGCCAGACGCTTTTTACCCTTCCCTTCCTGTTGGTGCTGTTTTCCAGCGCCATCTATATGAATATGGAAACGGGTATTATGAACTATGCCCGGGAGTTTTTTGAGGTTTCGGGCGCAGGTGGCCAGGCGGGGATTGCCATCTCGCTCATCTGGGCATCGATGGTGGTCTCCCGATATTTTACCAGCCATTTAAAGCGGGGCAAGGGCATTTTGGTGATTTCCTGCTTCTGCGTGGCGGGGCTGGCCGTCGCCCTTATGATATGCGTTCCCTGGCCCGAGCTGATGATCGTTTGGGCTATCCTGTTTGGATTGGCTGCGGGGCCGGGCTGGCCTACCATCCTGGGCATTGGGCTGGAAGCATACCCCCAGTGCGCAGGGCTGCTTTCCAGCATCAATATGATGTTTACCAACCTGGGCAGCATGCTGGGCGGCTTTGCGGTGGGGGCGGCGTCAGATGCCATTGGAATGCGCATGGCCGTCTGGGCGGTGGTCGCATTTGCGGCGCTGGGCGCGGCGGCGAGCGGCTGGGCGTCTGCGGCAGCAAAGAGGAGGGAGCGCCGCCAGGGCGGGCAGGCGCCGGGCCAAATTGCCGGCCAGGTTTGACAAAATATATAAAAGTAGCGTAAACTGGCAAAGGAAATTTATATTCAGCCGGTAAAGGAGTGAAGGTAAGTGCGCGCATCCAGAAGCTTGTTTAGCACATTGGCATATCTGACGATGTTTATTTTTGGGTTGCAGGTGTGCGGACAGCAGTTTATTCTGCTGGATATTGCGGAAGAGTATCAGATGAACAAAACGGCCATGGGGGCGCTTTCCAGCGTTGGCTTTATCACTGGCCTTTGCTCCGCTGTTCTGCTTGGCGGGATTATCGATAAAAAGGATCAGAGGCTGCTCACAGGAGGGTTTACAGCGACAATCGCGCTGGGAGGGCTTTTGGTGCTGATTATTCCCAATTTTATCGGGCTGATTATCGGGCTTATGCTCATGGGCTTTTCCGGAACGATGCTTCCCGCAATTGTCCCCGTAATGCTCTCTAAGTACGATCCTTCCCACAGCAGCCGCTATGCCGGCATTGCCGAGATGTTTTACAGCGCCGGCTCGGTCACGGGCCCGCTCATGATGGCGTTTCTGCTGGGGCAGGGCGTTTCCTGGCGGGCGCTTTATGTGCTGATTACCATAATCTCCCTGGTGGTTGCGGGAGGAATTTTCTGGATGCATTCTCCCACGGCGCCCGCTTCAGCGGAGCCGCTGGTGATCCCAAAAAACGCGGGCTCTATTTTGGCGGTTTTAAAGCCGGTAGGGTTTTTGCTCATTTTGTGGAGCATTGCATATTCTTCTGTGGAATCCGGCATCAACAGCTATGCAAAACCGTATTTTACCGAGCAATATGAAAACCCGCTGGCCGCCTCCACCACCATTGCAATTGTGGGCATCGGAATGGTGATTTCGCGCCTGCTGGCCAGCCGGATTCATAAAAACAAAGCAGCGATTGCCGCGGCGTGCTGCTTTGGCGGCGGGCTGATGGCGCTATTGATGGTAATCGTGCCCGGCGCGTGGACATCGTATCTATGGTGTTGCCTGTTTGGCCTGATTGCGGGTCCAGCCTGGCCGTTGGCCATGAGCGTGGCCATCGATTCCTTCCCGGAAAATCCGGGGCGCATCAGCACGATGTTGTTGGTGGGCAGCAGTACTGGCGGTGCGACAGTGGGCGTGTTTATGGGAATGCTGGCGGATCATATCGACCTGCGCAGCAGTTTCCTCTATCCGGCTTTCATGGGGCTGATTGCCATGTCTGCGCTTATGGGCGTGCGCGCGCTGAATCGCAGAAAAAGCGCAAAAGCGATGGCAGAGCAGGTAGATGCATCGACGGGAAATTTTTAAGCAAAAGAGGAAATAGCGTTGGAAAGTTTACAGCCCAAATGGCTCGCAAAGATGCAGGTAAAATCGAACCGGCTCTATGTTTTCATCCCGTTTCTGCTCTCTTTTCTTTTGGGTTTTTCCATTGCGGGGTATCAGTATGCGCTTCTTGATATCTCCGAAGAATTTGGCATGGGGAATTCGGGCATGGGCGTTATCGCGACGGCTCGAGCCATTGGAATGGTGGTCATGCCCATTCTGGTCGCGTATATTGCGGATAAAATGCCCAAAAAGGCATTTGCGCAGCTCTCCGGCTGGGTGTACATCGCGTTTTCCCTCATCATGGGAATCTGGGGGACGAACTTCTATGTGGTGTTGATAAGCGTGTTTTTTATCTACGCCTGCTCCACAACGCTCTATGCGGCGCTGATCGTGCTGCTCGCCGAAACGGATCCGCGCAGCACCAATCGCTTTTCCAATATCATCAGTCTGGTAAACAGCTTGGGCTGCATGATCTACCCCATTTTCCTCGGCTTTCTGATGGGAAGGGGAATGAGCTGGCGCGGGCACTATCTGATTTTATCCGCGCTTGTTGGGCTGACGCTTCTGGCCTTTTTCTTTATCACCCCGCAAAAGACCTACCAGGTGGAGCTGAAAAAGGATGAGCCGGGGAAAAAATTCCAGTGGAAAGATAGCCGTTTTTGGATGCTCTGCGCCCTTCTGTTTTTAAATGTAGTGGTGGAAACATCCCTTGGATATTTTATCAAGCCTTTTTTCTCTGAAGAGCTGCATTCCGCTACGGGAGCGGCTATCTGTATCTCGCTGCTCAACTGCGGCATGCTGCCTTCCAAGCTGTTTGCCAGCCGCGTGCGCAGAAAAAAGCGGGAGATGCTGCTCTATACCTTTCTTGCCCTTGCGGCCATGAGCCTTTTGCTGGCGGCAGCGCGCGGTGTGGTTATCTCGCTTATCTGGTGCCTGTTCTGCGGAATTTTTCTTGGGCCGCAATATGCCACAATCCAGGCGCTGGCTGTGGAAATTTTTCCGGAACACTCTGGAAAGGTTTCCATGCTGCTGCTTCCCTTTAACGGGATTGCCAGCGCGGCGGCCACTGTATTTATGGGAGGGCTTTCGGATCGGATAGGCCCGGGGAACGCCTTTTATCCGCTGGTGGCCATTGCGCTGCTTTCGGCGGTTCCTGCATATCTATTTATGAAGGATAAACGGCGCGCACAGGATGAGAGCGCCCTTTAAGGAAAAAACGGTATGCACAAAAAAGCGTGCCGTTTTTCCTTCTAAAAGCAGCTGTAAAAAGGGCGGAGGCCCATAAAGTGCTTGACTTAAAGCATACTTTATCAATTAGAATAGTAGAGTGCTGCTATAATAAAATAGAGGAGCGGGAGAGATGGAAAAATTGAGAAGTTCCAAGCGCGCCTACATCTTTATATGTTATCTGGGCTCTGTGATAATAGGTATGCAGACTGCAGGCTATCAATCCATATTGTTCAATGTTGCGAAGGAATTTTCCATGACGGCCACAGGCCAGGGGATGCTGGCAGCTGTGCAGTATACTGCTGCGCTGAGCATTCCGCTGTTGTTTGGCGGGCTTGCGGATCGGTTCCGCAAGAGGGATGTGATCTGCATTGCAGCGGCAGTTTATGTAGTGGGCTGCCTGGTGGCAATGGTTTCGACAAACACCGTCTTTTTCTGCATTGCAGTATTCCTTGTAGGCGCGGGTTTTTCCATGATGAGCTCGCTTTTCCCGGCCACGATTGTGGAAACTGAGCCGCTCAAAGGAGCCAGGAATAATTCGCTGCAAAATGTCTCCTTCAGCATCGGCGCGGTAATCTCTCCGCTTCTTATGAGCGCGCTCATGGGCGCCGGGGCAAACTGGCGGGTACTTTATCTCATCATCGCCATCGGAGCAGTGGCCATCATTGCGCTGCTTATGGCAATGAAGGTGGAGCCTGTCAATATTACGGATAAGCGGGAAGGAAAGCAGGGCTTTCGGGCGCTGTTTCTCCTGATCGGAGTATCTATGGTGACGATTACGCTTTCCTGCGGCTCCATGGAAAATGGCATTGTGGCTTTCCTGAAAAACTTTTTTACACAGGAGCTGAACCACGAAAGCTACGGCGCGCTGGCCGTTTCTGTATTCTGGATCGCCATGATCCCCTCCCGCCTGCTCAGCGGATACTTTAAAAACCAGAAATTGCTTGTCAAAATCTGCCTTGCAGGCGCGGCGCTCTCCAGCCTGGGGCTGGGGCTTGCGGGCAACAGCACGCTGGCAATCATTCTGGTTGGGTTGATCGGCTTTTTCCAGGGGCCGGTATACCCCGCCGTCAATACGATGGCCATGCAGTCTTCGCCGGAAAATATGGGGCTCATTTCTTCTCTGTTTTCCGTTTCAACCAATCTGGGCGGCATCCTTATGAATTTTGCCACAGGGCCGGTTTCCAGCGGTTTTGGCATTGGGGGGGTATTCTGCTTTGCCGCAGGTATCTCTGCCCTTGCCTTCCTCGTATATCTGTGCTTTGCAAAGAGAAAGGCTGCCTGAAAAGGCGCCCCAAAGAGGTGTCTGCTTTTCGCTGCCCAGCGGCACGCGAAGGGCAGGCTCCTTTTTGCTGCCTGGAAAGAGGCGAATTTTTGTCGGGGCTTGCAATCCCAGTATGAAATAGGGTAAAATTTACTATTATATACAATATAATGCGCGAAGGAGAATACTATGGCTGAGAATAGCGAAGTTCGGGCGCCGGAAGAGAAAAAGACAAGAAACTTCATTGAAGAGATTATCGATGCCGATTTGCAATCGGGCCGGGTCAAGGAGGTTATCACCCGTTTCCCGCCCGAGCCCAACGGTTATCTGCATATCGGGCATGCGAAAGCAATCTGCCTCAATTTCTCCTTGGCCCAGCAATATAATGGGAAATGTAACCTGCGCTACGATGATACCAACCCTGCCAAAGAGGATGAAGAGTATGTGCGCTCTATCGAGGAGGATATCCACTGGCTGGGCTTTTCCTGGG
>USII01000037.1 GCA_900554725.1 uncultured Eubacteriales bacterium | reverse complement strand
TCAATCAATCAATCAATCAATCAATCAATCAATCAATCAATCAATCAATCAATCAAGGATAGATCTGTCTTTTTTTGCCTGCTTTAAAAATGTTTTTTTAAGGTGTGCTTTGTTTTAAGAGTTAGAGTGCGCCTTTTGTTGTACATAGAAATATAGTACAAATATTACGAAAGAAAGGATAAGCAAAATGAAAAAGCGGAAAAGCAAAGGGTTGGCGTTTTTGGTAGCGGTTGCCGTTGCGTTTTCTCTGCTGCCCGGGGTGGCGTTTGCACAGCCCGTCGGCACGGCGGAGGATTTGGAAGCCGCTCTGGAAGCGGGCGGCGAAGTGACGCTGAGCGCAAATATTGAGCTTGAGGCGGGCACGCAGTTTGACATTGAAAATGCGGTTACGCTCGACCTCAATGGATTTTCCATTACCCGCGCCGGCGATAGCAGCAGCCAGCTGTTCAGTGTCAAAAACAATGGTTCTCTGACGCTGAACGATTCCAAGGGAGGCGGAGCGATTCAAAGCACCTATCCCGTTCAGCTGTGGAGCAATTCTGCCTTTATTATGAATGGCGGGGATATTACATCCAGCCGCGGAGCGGCGCTGGATATTTATACCGGCGCTTCCAATGTGAAGGTGGAAATCAACAAGGGCTCTCTGAAGGCGGACGCCGATAATACATTTGGAATCCGCGGCAGCGAGAATGTAGTAGTGGATATCAAGGGCGGAGAGATTCTCTCACAAACAAACCGCCTGGCGATCTATGTAAGCGGAAGTAAAGATAACGCCATCCAACTAAACATCAGCGGCGGCTCGATACAAAACGAGGGACAGGCGATTCAGGCATATAGCGGCGCGGTCGTCAATGTATCGGGAAGCGCCAATATCCATTCGGAGACTGGCACTGCTATTTCCACTCAGAGCGGATATGGCGCAGTGGAATTAAACATTTTAGGCGGAAACATCAGCACCGCGAGCAGAACTGGATATGCAGTGCAGGCGCGGGAAGAAAGCAAGGTCAATATCAGCGGCGGCACGATTGAGGGCGGCACGGCGGTGCAGGTTTCGGATAGCGCGACAGTCAGTGTAAACGGCGGCACATTGGAAGGAAAGAGGGCGGCAATTGCACAGAGCAGCGGCGCAACGCCCAATATTACGGTTACAACCGGCAAATTCAGCCACAGTGTAGAAGACTACCTCGCCGACGATTCGACGATGAAGCAGAATCCGGATGGAAGCTTTACTGTAGCCAAGCACTATGTCGCCCAGATCGGCGATGCGCAGTATACCAGCCTGGAAGAGGCCGTTGCGGCGGCGGGTAAAAACGGCGTGGGAACCAAGGTCGTTTTGTTGGAGAGCGTTGCGGATGTAGGGCAAATCCCCATTGATGGCGGGCGCACGATCACGATTGATCTGGCCGGTTTTGATATTGGTTTTGCGTCGACGACTTCCTCTCAAACATCGGGCATGTTCCTTGTGCAGAACGGCACGCTGAATCTGGAAGGCAAGGGCCGGATTTATGAACAGAATCCCTATTACGCGCCTGTCATGCTGCGCGGTTCTGCCAATAGCACGGATGAGAACTATTCTGTTGTCAATGTCGGCAGCGAGGTAACGCTGGAAGGCTGGTCGGGATTGTTCCTCAGCCAGACGGCGGGGAACCAGAATTACGGCATGGTGGCAAATGTCTATGGCACGCTCAACAGCGTAAAGGACAGCACTGGCGCAGGCGGGCATACGCTGTACCTCAACGGCTCCGTTTCCAACACGGAAGGAGCAGTGCCGCGGATCACGCTGGATGGCGCCAAGCTTACCAATAAAGAGGGCGGCAATGGCATCTATCTGGCAGGATATGCAGAGACTGTAATTAAAAACTCCACCATCACCAGCAATATGGAGGGCAGCACAGGCATTGAAATCCGCGCAGGCAAGCTGGAAATCTCGAACAGCACGGTTGTGGGCGGCAATGGAACATATGGCAGCATTGCGGATGGAAACGGCTCTACAAGCAGAAATGTCGCGCTGGCAATCGCACAGCATACGACAAAGCTGCCTGTTGAAGTGACTGTAGGAGCGGGCACTGTTCTTCGCGCTGGCACGGCCTTTGCGCAGGCAGATCCGCAGCAGAACGGCGAAGAGGCAGTTGCAAAGGTGAGCGCCGCGATTACCGGCGGCACTTTCTACGGCGATATCCTGGCCGAGAATCTGCAGAACTTTATCACAAACGGATCGTTTGATAGGCAGATAGATAACGATTATATTGTTCCCGGTGCGGTCATCGCAACCGAGCCGAACGGGGATGGGCTGTATGTCATCCATACGCACAGCTACAGCAGCGCGTGGTCTTTCAATGCAGACAGCCACTGGAAGGAGTGCGCTTGCGGAGATCGAAGCAACGAGGCGGCTCATACTTTCTCCTGGGTGATCGATAAAGCTGCAACGGAAACCGAAGCGGGTTCCCGCCATGAGGAGTGCACGGTCTGCGGCTATGCCAAGGCTGCGGAAACCATTCCGGCAACGGGCACCGAGACGCCGGCTCCCTCCGAGCCCGCTCCCTCTGGACCTCCGGATCAGGGCAGCGGAACGGCAGATGTTCCGAAGACGGGAGACGATGCAAACTTTGTTCTGTATCTCGCTCTGATGGTGGTTGCCATTACAGCGGTTGTGGGAATTGCGGTATATCGCCGCAAACGGATGTCTGCAAAATAGGAGACAAGAGATAAACAAAAAGCTCTGCAACTTTAAGTTGCAGAGTTTTTTGTTCTGAAGGAAAGCAGGCCATACAGCATATGGGGAGGCGCCTCGAAATACTGAAAATAGGGCATGAGTGATGGGCTTTATAGAAATACAAAAGAGCCCTGCCCCGGCTCGAACTGCTTTTGGGGCTTATACTGCGCGCTTTTGCTCTGGAATATGGGTTTAAGGTCGAATGATGCGCGAGGAGTTGACATTCCTTCTGTTTTTTCTTATGATCGAAAAAAGGATGCACCAAAAAGAAAGGGCACAAGATGGAAAAAATCACGAGCAAGAAACTCTGGAAGGCCGGCTTTATTCTTGGGGCCATCTATCTGTTTATCACATATCTGCCGGAAATCGGCGCGGCTGCGGGCACTGTGATTGGCGTGCTTTCCCCCCTGCTCACCGGCTGCATCATGGCGTATATCCTAAATCTGCTTGTGAAGCGGCTGGAGAAGTGGTATTTTCCCCGCAGCCAGAGCCGCCTGGTGCAGAAAACCCGCCGCCCTGTATGTATTCTCTTTTCCCTGCTCACCTGGCTTGTGATTATCGCCCTGCTTATCACGCTTGTGCTTCCCGAGCTGATTTCCAGCATTACTCTGGTTGTTCGGGAGGTGCCCTCTGCGCTGGAATGGCTCTATTATTTTGTGCAGGAGCATGTGGGGGATGTGCCATCTCTGCAGCAGATGCTGCTGCAGCTGAACCTGAACTGGTCCGCATTGATGCAGAAGCTCGTGGGCTATCTTTCTACGGGCATGGGCGATGTGCTCAGCGTTGCGTTTTCGGTGGTAACAAGCGTTTTTGGCACGCTGACAAATCTGATTGTGGGATTTATCTTTGCACTGTATCTTCTTATGGAGAAAGAGCGGCTCTTAAGCCAGTTTTCCCGCCTGGCTCAGGCGCATTTACAGCCGCAGCGGGTGGAGAAGGTGCAGCGCGTTTTGCGCGTGGCAAACGAATCTTTTGCGAGCTTTCTGGTAGGCCAGTTTACAGAGGCGATCCTGCTTGGACTGCTTTGCACGGCAGGCATGCTCATCCTGCGCCTTCCCTATGCGGCGATGACGGGCGCAGTTGTGGGGGCAACAGCGCTGATTCCCATTGTGGGTGCCTATATTGGGGCGGGTATCGGCGCTTTCATGATCCTGACGGTGGATCCCATGCAGTCCCTTTTCTTCTTGATTTTCCTGATCGCGCTGCAGCAAATCGAGGGGAATTTTATCTATCCGAAGGTGGTGGGCACATCCGTCGGCCTGCCCGGCATCTGGGTGCTGGCGGCGGTGATTGTAGGCGGTGGCCTGTTTGGCATATTTGGCATGCTCCTGGGCGTTCCGATTGCGGCGACGATCTATAAGCTGCTGAAAAGCCGTGTTGCCCGAAAGCTTGGACGGCCCAAAAAGGCGCCCGGCCCACAAATGCCGGGGGCGAAGGAGGAGTAAAAGGCGGCATAAGCCGCCTTTTTCGATGGCGCCGAAGAACCCTCCTTTGAGTAGCCACAAAATAAAAGGCCGCCGAGGGGGAGCCATGCAAATTGCAGCTTTACAAAACACGGAAAATTATAGTATAATGAAAATAATAATTAGAAAAACAAATAAAATGTGGGCAAGGAACCGGCTTTGTTGACAGGATGCGATTCACCCGAAAAGGGAAAAAGAGGCTGCTTGTTGGCGCAAGTCCAGATAAGGCGTCGGGCTTGCGCTTTTTTATTTGAAGATTTTGATAGAGGAGTGTGATGCAGTTGTATAAAATACTGGCGAAATCCATCCGGGAGTATAAGCGGGATTCCATCAAGGCGCCGGTATTCGTTTCGATGGAGGTGCTGCTGGAATGCATTATCCCATTTGTCATTGCCCGGCTGGTCAATGAAATTAAGGCCGGGTGCGAAATTTCCACAATTGTCTGGTATGGGGCAGTGCTGGTTGTGATGGCGGGCTGTTCCCTGCTCTTTGGCGCACTGGCGGGCACAGCCTGCGCAACGGCTTCCGCCGGGTTTGCAAAGAACCTTCGGGCGGATATGTATGCGAAGATTTGCGGCTATTCCTTTGAGAATATCGATAAATTCTCCACTTCTTCGCTGGTGACGCGCATGACGACGGATGTTGCCAATGTGCAGCTGGCGTATATGATGATCATCCGCACGGCCATCCGCTGCCCGCTGATGCTGCTTTTTGCGTTTGTCATGGCGTTTGTCATGGGCGGGAAAATGGCGTTTATTTTTCTGATTGTCGCGCCGATTTTGGGCGGCGGGCTATACCTTGTCATCCGGCTTACCATGCCGCTTTTCCGCAAGGTGTTCCGCAAATATGACAACTTGAACAGCTCGATTCAGGAGAATATCAAGGGAATGCGGGTTGTCAAGAGTTTTGTGCGAGAAGAGTACGAAAAGAAGAAATTTGAAGCGGCGGCAGAGGATGTCTGCGCAGATTTCACCCGGGCGGAAAAAATTCTCGCCTTTAATAACCCGCTGATGCAGTTTTCTCTCTATGCTGTGATGGTCTTTGTGCTCTCCTTTGGCTCCTACACCATTATCACAAGCCGGGGGCTTGATTTGGATGTCGGGCAGTTTTCCGCGTTGCTCACCTATAGCTTCCAGATCTTGAGCAGCCTGATGATGCTCTCCATGGTGTTTGTCATGATCACGCTGGCGGCGGAATCCGCAGAGCGCATTGTGGAAGTTTTAACGGAAAAGAGCGCGCTGGAGAGCCCAAAAGAGGGTGCGAGAACGGTGGTGGCAGATGGAAGCGTGGAATTTGAAAATGTCAGCTTCAAATACTCCCGCCGGGCAGAGCGCATGGCCCTTTCCAACATCAATTTGAAAATTGAATCCGGAGAGACGATTGGCATCATCGGAGGGACAGGCTCCTCCAAATCCTCGCTCATTCAGCTGATTCCGCGGCTATACGATGCGACGGAAGGCGTTGTGCGGGTAGGGGGGATCGATGTGCGGCAGTACGATTTGCATGCACTGCGCGATCAGGTGGCCGTAGTGCTTCAGAAGAACGAGCTGTTTTCGGGCACGATTCAGGAAAACCTGCGCTGGGGCAATGAAAACGCCACAGATGAAGAGCTGGTGGAGGCCTGCCGCCTGGCCCAGGCAGATGAATTTATCCAGCAATTCCCCTTAAAATATAACACGCATATCGAGCAGGGCGGCACAAATGTTTCAGGCGGGCAGAAACAGCGGCTGTGCATTGCACGGGCACTGCTGAAAAAGCCCAAAATCCTGATTCTGGACGATTCTACCAGCGCCGTGGATACGCGCACAGATGCGCTGATCCGCAAGGCTTTTCGGGAGTATATCCCGCAGACGACAAAAATCATCATCGCCCAGCGGACTTCCTCGGTAGAGGATGCAGACCGCATTCTGGTTATGGATGGCGGCAGCATTTCGGATATTGGCACGCATAAGCAGTTGCTGGAACGCAGCGAGATTTATCGGGAAGTCTACACTTCTCAGAACAGGACGGGAGGTGAGCAGGATGCCTAAGCAGAATAAAAAGAAAAAGGGCACCGTGCGGAGGCTGATAAAAACGATGTTTTCCTTCTACCCGGTGATGATGCCCGTGGTAGTGGCCTGCATCATCTTTAGCGCAGTCGTAAATGCGGTTCCATCCATTTTTATGCAGAACATCATCTCCATTGTAGAGAGCAGCTGGCAAAGCGGAGATTGGAGCGCTGTGGGCGGGCAGATTCTCGGGTATGTCGGCCTGTTGGTTGTGTTCTATGTGCTTTCGCTGACATCCGGCTTTGCCTTTAACCGGATGATGGCCATCATCACCCAGGGGGCGCTGAAAAAGCTTCGCGTGCAGATGTTTAGCGGCATGCAGAACCTGCCCATCCGCTTCTTTGATACTCATGGCCATGGCGATATCATGAGCTATTATACAAACGACATCGATACGCTGCGGCAAATGCTCTCCCAAAGCTTTCCGCAGATGCTCATGTCGGTCGTTATCGTGCTTTCGATTCTGGGCATCATGCTCTACTATAGTTTTTGGCTGACCCTGCTGGTGGTGGCGGGCGTTATCTGCATGATGCTCATCACAAGCCGGGTGGGCGGCAATTCGGCGCGGTATTTCGTGCGCCAGCAGGAATCCATTGGCCGTGCAGAGGCGTTTGTAGAGGAGATGATGAACGGGCAGAAGGTCATTAAGGTTTTCTGCCGTGAACAGAGAAGCCAGGAGGATTTTGACAAGATCAACACTCAGCTTTTCCGGGATGCGGAAAGCGCCAATAAATATGCCAATATCCTCGGGCCGATTCTGAATAATGTGGGCAATGTGCTCTATGTATTGGTGGCGCTGGCGGGCGGCATATTGCTGGTTTCAGGCGCACCGAACCTGAGCATTTCGGGCATGGCCTTTAGCGTCAGCATTACAGTTCCTTTCCTCAATATGACAAAGCAGTTTGCCGGCAATATCAACCAGGTTTCCCAGCAGCTCAATGCGGTGATTATGGGCATTGCAGGCGCGCAGCGGATTTTCGAGCTGATCGACCAGCAGCCCGAGGCGGATGAGGGATATGTCACCCTGGTCAATGCAAGAGAGGAAAATGGAGAGTTGGTTCCCTGCCAGGAGCGCACGGGGATTTGGGCTTGGAAACACCCCCATCAGGATGGCACTGTAACTTATACAAAGCTGCAAGGGCATGTGGAGCTCCATGATGTGGACTTTGGATATGTCCCGGAGAAGATCGTTTTGCACGATATTACACTCTATGCGGAGCCGGGGCAGAAGGTGGCGTTTGTGGGCGCGACGGGTGCCGGAAAAACGACGATTACCAACCTCATCAACCGCTTCTACGATATTGCAGATGGCAAAATCCGCTATGATGGCATCAACATCAATAAAATAAAGAAAGCGGATCTCCGCCGCTCCCTCAGCATAGTCTTGCAGGATGTTAATCTGTTTACTGGTACGGTTATGGATAATATTCGCTATGGCAAGCTCGATGCAACAGATGAAGAGTGCGTTGCCGCGGCAAAGCTTGCGAATGCAGACGGCTTTATCCGAATGCTGCCGGACGGATACCAGACCGTTCTTTCCGGTGACGGATCCGGGCTTTCGCAGGGACAGCGCCAGCTTATTTCCATTGCACGCGCTGCTGTTGCTGATCCGCCGGTTATGATACTGGACGAAGCGACGTCCTCCATTGATACCCGCACGGAGGCAATTGTGCAGCGCGGTATGGATGCGCTGATGAGAGGACGCACGGTCTTTGTGATTGCCCACCGTCTCTCTACCGTACAAAATGCGAATGTTATCATGGTACTGGAGCTTGGTCATATTATTGAACGCGGCAGCCACCGTGAGCTGATCGCACAAAAAGGAAAATATTATCAGCTTTATACCGGTGCGTTTGAGCTTGAATAAGTATAAAAATACTGATGTTTTCATGAATATTAGAGATCCCGTCTTTAGAGACGGGATCTCTTTTTTAGTGGAATGCATTTATAATAAGACGATACCGCCGCCTGGCGTTTTTTGAATACTAAATATTCTTATCCTTACTGTTTATACTAAGTACAACAGGAAAGGAATCAATAAGAATGGATGAATTTGATGTTATCGTAGTGGGGGCGGGACTTGCCGGCTTATCCTGCGCTTACAGGCTGGCCTCCAAGGGACGGCGCGTTCTTGTATTAGAGGCGCATAGCTATCCGGGCGGCAGAACGTCGTCTTTTCGCGATCATGACATGGAGGTGGAATCCGGTCTGCATCGTCACATCGGCTATTATTCCGCCCTTCCCCGCCTGCTTAAAAAATGCGGCGTTCGGATAAACGATATTGTTACATGGGAAGATAAGGTTGATATTCTTCTAAAAGGAAAGGATAAGAAAATAGTACTTGGGGTAGCGCCTTTTTGGGGACCGGTTAAGATGATCCGGGGACTTGCAGGCAACAGCGACAGCTTATCGTTGCGGGATAAGCTGTCGCTCATTCCGTTTTTCTTCTGTGGGTTTGCCGGCTATATCTTTTCGGATTGGCTGGATCAGTTTTCTGTTGCAGAATATGCAGAAAGACATCATG
>USII01000036.1 GCA_900554725.1 uncultured Eubacteriales bacterium | reverse complement strand
ATCCCAGCTACAGGACTCGAAAACCCTTTTACAAAGTGTGGGTCAAAAATGGAACATAACCAGCACCCCAGGTTTGGTGGGATTAATTGGGCTCGAACCAACGACCTCTACGATGTCAACGTAGCGCTCTAGCCAACTGAGCTATAATCCCAAGTAGCATTATCTATTATACACAACTTTTTGCATTTTTCAAGGTTTTTTCAGAAATTTTTCCTTCCATCTGTTTTGGCAGGTGGCCATGCAGATGCCGCATACCGCGCCGCGCCCGATCATCTGGAAGCTTTTTTTCATATAATTGCTGCAGCATTCGGCATCAAAAAAATCCTCCCGCGGCATACCCGGGATATATTCTCTGCCGGAAATGGCGCCGGCTGGGCAGGCCTTGGCGCATGCACTGCATGTTCCGCAGCCTTCTTGGCGCACAAAAAGAGGCTCAGGCGCGCATATGGGGCAATCAGTAAGCACGCTGGCCAGGCGCACCGCCGGGCCAAACTCATCTGAAATGAACAGGGCATGGCGCCCAATGCGCCCCATGCCCGCCTTTACGGCCACCAGCTTATGGGAAATGAGCCCGGCAAACATCTGGCGGTCCACCGTCTGGGAAGCGGGAACAGCCACCGCGCGGTATCCCTCTTTTTGCAGCATGGAGACTGCCAAAAAAGTGCAGCGGTCCAGCATCGCATTGAGCGTGCGATAGTTGTGAAAATAAGTATGGCTTGGGCTTTTCTCCCGAAAAATCTGCTCCACTACAGCCTGCGAAAGCCGCATCTGCACAGAAATTCCATATTCCAGGTTCTGCATAGAATCGGGCACAAAGCCCTTTAAATATGCGCCTCCCACGGCATCTGCCCCTTCGAAAAGCAGCCTCTTTCGGATTCTTTCCAGCATAGCAACCCCTCTAAACCGCATTGCGGCACTTCAAGTTTTATGATAAAATCATATCATGGAAATGAAAAAAAGCAAAATTGCAATCAATAAACTTCTCATTTTATATATTCTAGAGTGCGCCAATACAAAAGTTTCGGATTTGCGGCTGATCCAGCTCTGTAACGAACTCTCTTTGATGGGATATTTCGATCTGAACTCGGCGCTGCACGATTTAGTCGAAAATCACCTAATCGAGCAGCGCAACTCTGTCAACGGAACTTTTTACGAGATTTCCGATGTGGGCCAAACCACGCTGGAGTTTTTTCATAAGGAGATCCTCTATTCTAAGCGCACTAAAATCGCCTCCTATTGCGAAGAACACCGGGAGGATATCCGCATGGATTCCCAGCTCTACACGGAATACATGCGCATCACGGACGATAAATATCGCGTGAACCTGCGCCTGATGGAGAACGATATTATTGTCTTCGAAGTCAGTTTCTTTGCAAACAGCAAGGAAGAGGCAGACCGCTATTGCAGCAAATGGAGAAAAAATGCCTTGGCCGTCTATGCGAAGACATTTGAAACGCTGCTGGAGTAGCTCTCGGCCTTTTGGTGCCACGCCTGTTTTTGCAAGCTCTATTTAAAAAAGGTGCGGCCAATTAAGGGAAATGTAAAGGATGGCGCTTTTTAAGGGGAGCTTTCATCCCTTTTTTGTTCCTATCACCGGCCACAATAGGAGGGGCGATTTTCATGACGCCAGGCAAAACA
This sequence comes from uncultured Eubacteriales bacterium, assembly GCA_900554725.1. Lineage (GTDB taxonomy): Bacteria > Bacillota > Clostridia > Christensenellales > Christensenellaceae > QANA01. Next base: position 7,282 of record USII01000036.1, on the reverse strand, counting down.
CCCCGAAACGCCATCATCCAGAAAATTCTGCTCTTTGGGGCATGCGCGCGGCAAAGCAAAACGGCATAGCGAGAGGCTATGCCGTTTTTGAATATCAGCTTTCTCAGCGCAGAACACATTGCGCTTTTTTATTGGGCAAAAGCCCCCTGCTCTTCCCAAATCAGGTGCAGAACATCGCCTGCCAGATAGAAGGAACCTGCCACCACGAGCAGCGCTCCCTGATGGCGCGCTTTATTCCGCGCTGTTTCCCATGCAGCCCCGAGGTTGGGCTGAGCCTCACAGGCCGGGAAAAGCTGGGCAAGGCTCTGTGCGCTGCGCGCGCGGCCATCCTGCACCTGCGTCGCCACAACATCTGCCCCGCGTTTTTTTGCAATCTCCCCCAGAACCGAAACATCCTTGTTTTCCATCGCAGCCACAAGCATCACCAGCTTGCGCCCTGCAAACTTGGAATCCAGCGTATCCTCCAGCTCCCGCAGTGCATCGGCATTATGTCCCCCATCCAGAAGGATATCCTGTTCTTTCAAATACTGCTGACGCGCCAGCATGGATGTATTGGCAATGCCCTGGCGCACGGCCTGCGGAGTGATAAAAATTCCCACATGCGAAAGCGCCCGCGCTGCGGCCGCAGCCGTCGCCGCGTTGAGGGGTTGCATTTTCCCGAGCAACTTTGTTTCCAGGCCGGTAAATTCCTGATAATCGAACTTGCCATCCGGGTAGCGCCGGAGATCCTTTGGCTCCACAAAGATGAGCCTGGCGTTCTGCATTTCACTCGTCACCTCGATGATGCGGCGCACGCTCTGCTCCTGCGGCATGGAGATGACATAGCCCTGATAGCCGATGGTGGCACATTTTTCCATGGCAATCTGCTCTATGGTATCTCCAAGCAGGTCCATATGGTCCATCCCAATGGTGGTAATCACCGTTTCATCCATCTTATAGCGGCTGACGGGATCCAGCCTTCCGCCCAGGCCTGTTTCCAGCACAGCCACTTCCACACCCTGCTCCTCAAAATACTGCATGCAGGCATCCGTATAGCGCAGGAAAACCCGCTCGGTTGGCTCCCCGCCCAGCAGGCGGTCGAACTCCTGCCGGGCAATGGGCTTGCCATCGATGCAGATGCGCTCCTCTCTGCTCAGCACATGCGGCGAAGTATATAGGCCTGTCCTGTATCCAGCTGCCGTTAAGATATTTGCAAGATAAGTGGATACAGAGCCTTTTGCGTTTGTTCCCACTACCTGTATTTTCCGCATCGCGTTTCCTTTCCGGCTATATCGCCTTCAGCGAATCCATTCTCGCGTTCACGCGCTCCAGCATCTGCGTATATTTTTCGAGTTTTTCCCTTTCTTCCTGCACAACCTTAGCTGGGGCTTTGGCCAGAAATCCCTGATTCTGCAGCTTTCCACTGCAGCGGGCAATCTCCGCCTCCAAGTTCTTCTGCTCCTTTTGCAGGCGGGCCATTTCCTTTTGCACATCGATCAGTTCCCCAAGCGGCAGGTATACCTGCCCCAGCCCAACGATCGCCGCTGCGCAGTTTTCGGGCTCGGGCGAGCCGGCCGGCAACAGCTGCACCTGGCTGGCATTTGCCAACTTCAGAAGATAGCTTTCCGTCTGGCGCACAATCTCCTGCTTCTCTGTGCAGATGATAATTTTGGCTTTTTTGGCAGGGGGCACATTCATTTCCGCCCGCGTATTGCGCACACTGCGCACCACTTCCATGATGGCAAGCATGCTTTGCTCTTCCTCTGCAAATTCAAACCGCGGCTCATAGGCGGGCCAGCTGGAAATCATGATGCTCTCGCCTGCCTCCAGCAGCTCCACAAAGATTTCCTCTGTGACAAAGGGCATGAACGGGTGCAGCAGCTTAAGCGCGCTTACAAGCACATGATAAAGCACGGAAATAGCCGTTTTCTTGGCCTCAGCATCCTGGCCATACAGGCGGCTCTTGCACATTTCGATATACCAATCGCAGTATTCGCTCCAGATAAAATCGTAAATTTTTGCAGTTGCCAGGCCGAGCTCAAACTTTTCCAGGTTTTCTGTCACATCGCGGATTACGCCATTTAGGCGGGAGAGAATCCACCGGTCGGAAATATCCAGGTTCAGCTTTAAAAGGTCTTCCTCCCTCTCCTGGCCTTCCAGATTCATTGCCACAAATCTGGATGCATTCCATACCTTATTGGCAAAGTTACCCGCCGCCTCCACCTTCTTATCGTAGAAGCGCATATCGCTTCCTGGGCTGGTTCCGTTTGCAAGGCTGAACCGCAGCGCATCTGCGCCATATTTTTCGATAACTTTGAGCGGGTCTATGCCGTTATTGAGGGATTTGCTCATCTTTCTGCCCTGGCTATCCCGCACGATGCCATGGATATTCACATATTCAAAAGGCGGCTTTCCCATCACTTCCATGCCAAAGACGATCATCCTCGCAACCCAGAAGAAGATAATATCATAGCCCGTCACAAGCACGCTTGTGGGATAGAAGTATTCGAGCTCAGGCGTCTTTTCGGGCCAGCCCAGCGTGGAGAAGGGCCAGAGGCCGGAAGAAAACCAGGTATCCAGCACATCCTCATCCTGCTGGAAGTGGGCACTCCCGCATTTGGGGCAGGCTTTGGGCTGTTCCATCGCCACAACCATTTCCCCGCACTCCTGGCAATAGTAAGCCGGAATTCTGTGCCCCCACCACAGCTGCCGGGAGATGCACCAGTCTTTGATATTCTCCATCCAGTTAAAGTAGATTTTGGAGAACCGCTCGGGCACAAACTTCACCTTTCCGTTTCGCACCACTTCCATAGCGGGCTCGGCCAGCTCCTTCATGGAAACGAACCATTGCTTTGAGATGATGGGTTCCACCGTCGTATGGCAGCGATAGCACTCGCCCACATTGTGCGCATAATCCTCGATCTTCACGAGATTGCCCGCCGCCTTCAGATCTGCCACAATGGCTTCCCTTGCCTCATAGCGGTCCATCCCTTCGTATTTCCCGCCGTTTTCATTGACTTTTCCATCATCTGTAAGCACGCGGATAATGGGCAGGCTGTGCCGGGAGGCGACTTCAAAGTCGTTGGGATCGTGAGCAGGGGTGATTTTTACCGCCCCCGTTCCAAATTCCATATCCACATATGCATCCGCCACAACGGGGATGGGCTTATTCATGAGAGGCAGGATGACATTTTTGCCAATCAAATCCCGGTAGCGCTCATCTTCCGGGTTGACAGCAACCGCCGTATCTCCCAGCATCGTTTCAGGGCGCGTTGTGGCGACGGTGATGCTTTGGGTGCCATCTTCGCTGTCGTAGCGCACATGCCAAAGATGCGAGGGCTGCTCGGCATATTCCACTTCCGCATCCGAAAGCGCAGTATGGCAGTGGGGGCACCAGTTGATGATGCGGTTCCCACGGTAAATCAGGCCCTTTTCATAGAGCTGCACAAACACCTTCTTGACGGCATGGCTGCAACCCTCATCCATGGTAAAGCGCTCCTTTTCCCAATCGCAGGAGGAGCCCAGCTTCTTTAGCTGATTTACAATGCGGCCGCCATACTCTTCCTTCCACTTCCAAACATGCTTTAAAAATTCTTCCCGGCCGATCTCCTCTTTTTTAATGCCCTGCTCGGCCAGCTGGTTTACCACCTTCACCTCTGTGGCGATGCTGGCATGGTCTGTGCCGGGCAGCCAGAGTGTTTCAAAGCCCTGCATGCGCTTAAAGCGGATGATGGCATCCTGGATGGTATTATCCAGCCCATGGCCCATATGCAGCTGCCCCGTGATATTGGGCGGGGGAATGACGATGGTAAAGGGCTTTTTTTCCGGGTTGGGCCGCGCAGAAAAATACCCCCTTTCCATCCAGCGCTGATAGAGCTTTTCCTCCACCGTGCTGTGATCGTACGCCGTTTTCAAATCTTTGCTCATTTTATTCTCCTTATCTGCCTTCTGCTCTTACAAGATCAAAAAAGAGTTTTTCGCCAAAGGACGAAAAACTCCGCGGTACCACCTTTTTTCCGCGCAAAGGCGCGGCTCTTACCGGCATATATGCCCTGCCCGTAACGGGGGCTGCCGGCCCTCCCTACTCTGTTCAGGAGGGCGAGCTCCAAAGCGACTTCAGGATGTTGCCGCCCTTTCACCAGACGGGCCGCTCTCTAGAAGATCCCTACTCCTCTTTTTCTCCGCTCGCTTTTGTAAAAATCAATTTCCAGTTAAGGATAGCATACCGTATAAACGCCAAAATGACAAGCCCCAGCGCCACATACATGATATAAAGATAGCTCTGGCCCAGATATTCCCTGAAAAAGCCCGCCGCAATCGATGTATTTAATAGAAACGCCGAAATCTTCCCAAAGAGATCCGAAGGCGTGGAATTGCCGTTCTTCAGTGCCAGGGCGCCGCCCAACAGCAGCAGTCCGTCTTTTACAAACAATGTGATCGTAACCCAAAGAGGCACAACGCCCATTGCCGTAAATGTGATGATGACGCTTATGGCCATCAGCTTATCCGCTACGGGATCCAGCCAGATGCCGACTTTTGTAATCATCCCGTATTTGCGGGCAATATAGCCATCCAATAGATCCGTCATACATACCAGGATAAATGTAATCCCGCCCCAGGTCATCTGCCCCTTGACCGCCAGAAGCACGACCACCGGAATGAGCAATAGCCTAATCAGCGTCAGCACATTGGGAATATTCCAAAATTGGTTGCTTCTCTGCTCCACCGCCCGTCTCCCTTTTTGCAAGGCCAAAGGCCTTTTGTTATCTTCATCCATTATAATCTGTGTCCTTGCATATTTCAAGTGGCTTTGCGGGTGCAGGCTCTTTCGTTTTGCCAAAAAATAGGGTAAGATAGTAGGGAGAAACTCGTGCATATTTGGGAGGAGCGGATTCATGAAAAAAGTATATGTCGGCGTGGATATTGGGGGAACGAAAATTGCCTTTGGCATTCTTGCGGAGGATTTTTCCCTTCTTTGCAAGCGCCGCTTTTTCTTTGACCATCAGAAAACCGCCGAGCAGATCGTCTGCCAGCTTGCGGACGAAATTTCCTCTGCCCTGGCAGATCTCAATCTGAGCGCGGAAAACCTGCTGGGCATTGGCCTTGGCGCTCCGGGTACGCCCAACCTTAAGGAAGGAAAATTCCTCGTCTGCGCCAATGCCCCCACCATCAACGATTATCCCCTTGGCCCGCATCTGAAAAGCATTTTCCATGTTCCTGTCATCGTGGATAACGATGCAAATATCGCCGCCATCTGCGAGCACCGCCTGGGGGCCGGGCGTGGCTTCCCCCATATGATCTACTCCACCGCTTCCACGGGAATCGGCGGAGGGCTCATCATCGGAGGCAAAATTTTCCGGGGCAGCTACGACTGTGCCGGGGAAATCGGCCACACCATCTGCACCTATAAAGTTGGCCGGGAGATTCCATATAGCAATCCAGGTTCTGTGGAGAGCTATGCCGGAGGCGGGAATGTCTGCCAGGAGATCGAGGAGAAAATTCGCTCGGGCGAGCCCACCCTCATGAAGGATATGGCGGCAGGCGGAAAAATCACTGGGCAGATCATAAAAGCCGCCTATGAGCAGGGAGATGCCATGGCGGCGCAGGCGCTCGATCAGATTGGCGAATATCTGGGCCTGCTGTACTTCAACCTCTATCAGATTCTCAACATCAATTGCTATGTCATCGGCGGAGGGCTTACCAACTTTGAAGGCGAATTGTTTTCCCGCATCGAGAAGTCCTTTTATAGCTTTTACTTCCAATGCCCAAAGGAATTTCCCGTCCATTTCAAAAAAGCCGAATTTTCCCAGGACGCCGGGATTTACGGCGCGGCCCTTTTGTTCACACAGCAGTAGGCCTATGAGCAAAGCCCTGCCAACTGGCAGGGCTTTGCCTTTCCCACTTTCTAAAAAATACCTTTCCCTATTTTCCATCCTGCGGAAGCGCGGCCAAATCCAGATACCAGATCAGCTGGATTTCCTCCCCAATATCCGGTTCTCCCCTATATGCTCGCGTATTGATGGCGCCCAACACGGCGCCCTTTTTGGCATAAAAGTGCGCGGCGCGCACATTGTTGTTCTGGCTTTCTATTTTCATTTCCAAAAGCCCTTGCTGGCGGCTCCAGTTTGCGGCCTCTGCAAACAGCATACTGCCAATTCCCCTGCCCCAATATGCGCTATCCACTCTCAAATCCCACAGCACAGCCAGGTCGTCCCGTTCTTCCAGCATATGCTCATTTGGCGTGCGGGCGGCCACCATCGCCCCGCCTACTGCCCGGCCGCCATCCCAGGCGAGAAAAAGCGCCCAGTTTGAAAGATCAAACTGGCCGGGAAGCTGAAGCGGGTTGTCGTATGCGCCGAGGTCTTTCCAATATGGGCGCGCTACCGCCTCCTGCACAAAGCGTATCCCGCCTAACCCATTTTGCGGCATCTCGGGCCGCAGCACCTGGTCTACCCATACCAGCATGGGAATGCGCGCATATTCCTCCAGCCCGGCTCTATCTGCCCTAATTTGCTCGATATGCATACTCTTCCTCCCTGAGGCCTGTTTCAGTAAAAAGAAGGGGCGGCTGGCCGCCCCTTCTTTTTTTGCTATACCCCCTGCAAATCCACGGTAATCCGGTATGTATCCGGCGTGGCGGCAGCCGCAAAAGCTTCCTGAATTTCCCGAAGCGGGAATGTTTTCCCCTCCAGCGAATAGCTGCAATCGACAATTTTATTGGAGATCATAAACGCAGCATCCACATAGTCCTCCACATCGGCAGACATCGTCCCGATGATCTCAATGCGGCGGTAGTGAATATCGTTGGGATTGATGTGAAATTCCGGAACGGGATAACCGGCGGCAAACAGAAGGAAACGGCCCTCCTTTTGCTTCAGCATTTCCATTCCCTGCTTATAGGCGACAGAGTGGCCTACCGCAGCGATGACAGCATCCGCGCCTTTTCCACCCGTCAGCTTTTTCACCTGCTCCACCGGATCTCCATTTTTCGCATCCACAATTTCCGCAAAGCCCATGGAGGCAGCCCGCTCCAGTTTTTTTGCAGTCAGCTCGGAAACGATGACATGTGCGCCAAAGGCCTTTGCCACCTGGGCATTTAAAAGCCCCATGGTTCCCGCTCCGATCACGACAACCGTCTCTCCCGGCTTTACGCGCAGGCGCTTCATGCCCCGCACTACTGTGGAAACGGGCTCCAGGAAGCCGGCCTCTGCCGCCGAAATATTCTGGGACATTTTAAGCACTTTATTTTTGGGAAACACCTTGTAATCCGAAAAGCCGCGATCGCCATGAAAACCATCGCGCA
>USII01000035.1 GCA_900554725.1 uncultured Eubacteriales bacterium | reverse complement strand
GAAGATACCCCAAAAGAGAATAGAATAGAGTATCATGCGCAAAAAGAGCCTTCTATAAATATCCTGGCGGAGCCTTTTTGGAAGGTCCGCCCTTTTTCTGCCTTTCTTCAATGTTGCCACCTCCTGCCTCTTGAGCGCGGGCCTGCCGCGCTTTTTATGGAGGGCTAATCGATTTTATAGCCAACACCCCATACGGTTTTGATGATCTTTGGCCTGCGCGGCGGTTCGCCCGTTTTTTCCCGCAGGCGGCGGATATGCACCATGACAGTGTTGTTTCCATCCAGATATTTTTCGCCCCAGACCTGCTGGAACAGCTCTTCTGCTGCTACAATGCTGCCTCGCCGCTGACAGAGGATCCAGAGAATGGAGAATTCTGTGGGTGTCAGGCAGAGGGGCTTTCCGTTGAGCGTGCAGGTATGGCTTTGCCTGCAAATGCTGAGGCCCCCAATATCCAGCCGCTCCTCCTCTTTTGGGGCGGCGCCGTATTTGCGGCATCTTCTAAGCTGGCCTTTACTCGGGCGACAACCTCAAGCGGGTTAAAGGGCTTTGTGATATAATCATCTGCGCCAAAGGCCAGGCCGGAAATTTTATCCCTGTCCTCCACCCTTGCGGTGAGCATGAGAATGGGAAAATTATATGTTTCCCGAAGCTGTCGGCAAAGGGAAAAGCCATCGCCATCTGGAAGCATCACATCAAGCAGCGCAAGATCTACGCTTTGCTCTTTTAGGGCAAGAAGAGCTTCCGCCACAGAAGCGCAGCAAATGGCGTGCAGGTTTCCCCCTCGAGGTATAGGGTCAAGAGATCAGAGATTTCCTTTTCGTCGTCCACAATCAATACATTCATAGCAAAAGGCTTCCGCGTCTATTGTAAGATAAATTTTGTGCCGTTTCAATGCGGCAAGTCATCTGCCCGGCCAGGCATTTTGTGGTATAATGGAAATAATCTCATAAAAAAGAAGAGGAATGCAATGCTGGATCATTTTATTTACAGCCTGAATGCAACGCTCCCTGTGTTTTTGATCATCGTGCTGGGATGGGGGTTGCGGCGCGCAAAGCTGCTGGGGGAGGGCTTTGTCCTTACGGCAAATAAGCTTACCTATTCTGTGACGCTGCCCGTCATGCTGTTCCTGGAAATCGCGCAGATGGATGCGGGTGCGCTGCTGGATTTGAAATTTTTGGGGTTTGGCTTTTTTTCCAGTCTTGCATGCATTCTGCTTATCTGGGCGGGTGCGCGCCTGTTTCTTAAGGATAAGAGCATGGTAGGCAGCTTTGTGCAGGGTTCCTACCGGGGAAGTGCGGCGCTTCTTGGCGTGGCGCTCATGCAGAATATATACGGCAGCGCCGCCTATGCGCCTGTGATGATCTTATCCGTCGCCCCGCTCTATAATATCATGGCGGTGATCATCCTGATGCTGGAGGGAGAGCGCGAAGGGCAGGAAGGGAAGAAACACCAGGCAAAGCAGGCGCTGATTGGGGTTTTGAAAAATCCCATCCTCTGGGGAATTCTTCTGGGCCTGCCCTTTGCGGCGCTGGGTATCACATTTCCCCGGGCGATCATGGCTTCGCTGGAGAGCGTGGGGGAGTTGGCGACGCCCCTTGCGCTGCTGGCAATTGGGGCCAGCTTTCAGATAGATGCTGCAAAAAGCTGCCTGAAACCCGCTTTGATAGCGACATTTCTCAAGCTGGTCGGGCAGGCGGCGGTGTTCCTGCCCCTTGCGATATGGCTGGGATTTCGGGAGCAGCAGCTGGTGGCAATTCTTGTGATGTTCGCCTCGCCCACTGCGGCGGCTTCCTATATCATGTCTGTCAACCTGGATAACGACGGAGAGCTTTCTTCTAGCATCATCGTCTATACGACGCTCTTCTCCGCCGTGACCATCACTGCGTGGATTTTCCTGCTGCGCAGCCTGGCGCTGATATGATGCTTTTGGCCAAATAAGGAGGGATTATGGTATCTATCTATTCAAAAAAGGATGAGGATAAGATTCGGCAGTATCTTGGGGATAAGGCTTATGAGCGCCAGAAGGCCAGCGCGCATTTTTGCGCGGTGCTGCCGGATGGAGCCTATTTTCTGGCATTTTACTTTGTAGATGTGGCTTCCCAAAGGGGGGAAGGGGAGCGCATCCGCATTTACTGCGGCCAAAAGGAACTGGCGATTTTTGCAGAACACCCGCGCGCTGTGCAAGCCGGCCGGGAGCTTTCCCAGCAGGATGCCCCCTGCCGCGCGCTTTTTGAGTATCTCCATATGCTCACTGCCCAGGATATCGAGGCGCTGGAGCAGCTGGAAATCCAAATCGAGCATTTTGAAAACGAGCTCTTTACCGCCAAACATCTGGTCAAAGGGGCGGCAGGAAGGATTGTCGCCCTGCGCCGCAGACTGCATCGAATCCACAGATATTACGATCAGCTAGAAGAGGTGATAGAGGCGCTGGCCGATAGCGAAGGCGGAGCAGTGGACGAGCGGGAAGCCGGCCGTTTTGCGGCGCTGGCTCGAAGAGTGCGCCATCTTGGAAGCACGGGCGTATACCTGAGCGAATGCATCGCGCGCACACGAGAGGCATATCAGGCCCAAGTGGATATCGAGCAGAACGAGATTATGAAAATTTTTACAGTGCTTTCCGCGGTATTTTTGCCGCTGACGCTGATTGCCGGCTGGTATGGCATGAATTTTTCCATGCCGGAATATGGCTGGGCCCTGGGATATCCCATGGTTATTGTGCTGAGCATTGCGGTTTGCACGGCGTGCATCCTGTTTTTTCGGCGAAAGAAATGGTTTTGATTTGGCAATAAAAAAAGAACGGATGGCTTGCCATCGTGTTCTCTCTTTTAGAACGGCGGGAAATTTCCCCGCCGTCTTTGTTTTTTTATTCCATATTCTCTGCGCCGGAATGCGCGCAGGCAAGAAAAAAGGGCCGGAGCGCCCTTTTAGAAATCCTGAACCATCTGCACATAATCCAGCTGCTCATAGCCAAGCCGCTCATAGAGCCGAATGGCGCCGCTGTTGTGGGCCGTCACTTCCAGCCGCAAGCGCTTGACATCTGCCGGGCGGTTTTTTTTGACATACTCCATCGCCTCGCTCCCAAGCCCCAGGCCGCGGGCACTTTCGCGCAAATAAAGCTCCTCCAGCCAGAGAACCAGCCCGCCCACTTCGTTGGAATAGGTGATGCTGGTGAGCAAATAGCCGGAAGGCTCGCTGTGCTCATCCTTTGAGAGTATATATCCCCTGGCATAGGGAGAGCCGCTCGTCACCCGGCGAAAAGTTTCTTCCATATACGCGGCGGGAATCTCGTGAAGCACCGCTGAAGAGCGGTAAAACTCCTGGCACATGCAAAGAAAAATCTCTTTATCCTTTTGAGTCATCTCTCGAATCATTGATAAAAACGATACACTCCTTGTAAGATGTTCTCAGTATACCATGGCCGGGGAAAAAAGGCAAAGGAGCGCAAGAGGGGCAATTTTAATTGTAAAATCCTATGTAAAATCTCGGCATAAAAACCCTTGAGAAGGGGAAATCTAAGGGAAAAAGGGCAGCCAATCTTTTACATAAATTTGATTTTATCTGTATTCTTCTCTTACACAAAGAGGGTATGCTGAAACCATAAAAACGGAGGTAAGAAGAATGAAAAAGTTTGTATCGATTATGATAGCAGCCCTGCTGGCCATGAGCCTGTTCGCTGGCTGCGCAACAAACCAGGATAGTTCTGGAACTGACGAAGCGAGCCAGCAGCCCGCGAGCTCTGGCGAAGCAGAAGGCAGCTTCGATGCGGATAATGAGATTATGGTAGTCTCCCGCGAAGATGGCTCTGGGACAAGAGGTGCTTTTGTGGAACTGCTTGGAATCGAGCAGGAGGATGAGGAAGGCAACACCGTGGATATGACTACGCTGGATGCCACCATCGCCAGCAGCACATCCGTCGTCATGACGACAGTCGCCGGCAATCCGTATGCCATTGGCTATATCTCCCTCGGCTCTCTCGATGAGACGGTGAAGGCGCTGACGGTAGACGGCACCGAGGCCACTGTAGAGAACATTAAAGATGGCTCTTACAAGATTTCCCGTCCGTTCAATATTGCGGTGAAAAAGGACGGCGCTTCCGAGCTGGCGCAGGATTTCATTTCCTTCATCATGAGCGAGGAAGGGCAGGCAGTCATCGAAGAGGAAGGCTATATCTCTATTGCAGATGATGCCCAGCCGTATGCAGGCAGTGCGCCCGCTGGAAAAATCGTGGTTGGCGGCTCCTCCTCTGTAACGCCCGTGATGGAGAAGCTGAAGGAGGCGTACGCAGCTGTAAACCCGGATGCTGAAATCGAAGTTCAGCAGACAGATTCCTCCACCGGCATGTCCTCGGCGACAGAAGGCGTATACGATATCGGCATGGCTTCCCGCGAGCTCAAGGACAGCGAGCTGGAAACGCTTACACCCACAGTCATTGCGATGGACGGCATTGCCGTGGTTGTCAACAACGAAAATTCCATGACGGATATTGCGATGGAGGATATTACGAGCATCTTCACCGGAGAAATTACAAGCTGGGCAGATGTTGTAAAATAAGAGCGCAAAATCCATAGGAAGGTAAGCAGGGGGTTGCGGCATCCGGATACCGGGCCGTGACCCTTTGCCTTGTCATAAGAGGATACGATGAAGATAAAAAATTTAAAGGAAAAAACGGCGAAGGGCGTGTTCTTTGCGGCGGCATGCGTCTGCATTCTGGCCGTGGCCATCATCTGCATATTCCTGTTTATAAACGGCGTTCCGGCCATGGCGGAAATCGGCGTATGGGATTTTATTTCAGGGACGACCTGGCGCCCCGCCAACGATCTCTATGGAATCTTTCCCATGATTCTTGGCAGCATTTATGTGACGGCGGGCGCATTGCTTTTTGGCGTTCCCATCGGGCTTCTTACGGCAATCTATATGGCCCGGTTCTGCCCGCCCCGCCTGCACCGCATTCTATCTCCGGCAGTCGAGCTGCTGGCGGGCATCCCCTCGGTGGTTTACGGCTTCTTTGGCCTGGTCGTGCTGGTGCCCTTTGTGCGGGATAACATCGGCGGACACGGAAACAGCATGCTGACGGCCTCCCTGCTTCTTGGCATCATGATACTGCCCACGATCATCACGGTGAGCGAATCTGCCATCCGGGCTGTGCCCGAAAGCTACTACGAGGGTTCTCTTGCCCTTGGGGCGACGCATGAGCGCAGCGTATTTCGCACCATCGTGCCCGCAGCCAAATCCGGCATTATGGCCGGAATCATTCTGGGCGTTGGCCGCGCCATTGGGGAGACGATGGCGGTCATTATGGTGGCGGGAAACCAGCCGCGCATACCCGATAGTATTCTGGAAGGCGTCCGCACCCTGACAGCCAATATCGTTCTGGAAATGGGCTATGCGGCGGATTTGCACCGGGAAGCGCTGATCGCAACAGCAGTTGTTCTGTTTGTATTCATTCTTCTCATCAATATGCTGTTCTCTCTGCTTAAAAGGAGGGAAGCGAAATGATAAAGACGCAAAACAGCCCGGCGCCTGTGCAAAACAAAGCGCCTGCAAAGAAAATACAGAGGGCGCATGGCCATGCGACGGCCTTTTGCCTGCGCTGGCTCGTTCGCCTGTGCATGATGATCACCGTTGCAGTGCTGTTGTTTTTGGTGGGTTATATTTTGATAAAGGGCATCCCCCATCTTACGCCCAGCCTGTTCGCATGGGAATATAATTCGGAAAATGTCTCCATGATGCCCGCCATCATCAATACCATTTTGATGACGGTCCTCTCCCTGCTCATTGCCGCGCCTCTTGGAATTTTTGCGGCCATCTATCTGGTGGAATATGCAAAGAGGGGCAATAAGATTGTGGGGCTTGTGCGCATCACTGCGGAAACGCTCTCCGGCATTCCCTCCATTGTATACGGCCTGTTTGGCATGCTCTTTTTCGTGACGGCGCTGCACTGGCAGATGTCGCTGCTGGCCGGCGCCTGCACGCTTGCCATCATGATATTGCCCGTCATCATGCGCACGACGGAAGAGGCCCTAAAGGCTGTGCCGGATTCCTTCCGGGAGGGCAGCTTTGGGCTGGGAGCCGGGCGGCTGCGCACTGTGTTTAAAATCGTGCTGCCTTCGGCGGTTCCCGGGATACTGGCCGGCGTCATCCTCTCCATCGGAAGAATTGTAGGCGAAACAGCTGCGCTCATGTATACGGCGGGGACAGTGGCAGAAGTGCCCACCAGCGTTTTTGATTCTACGCGCACCCTCTCCGTGCACATGTACGCGCTCTCTAGCGAAGGCCTGTATATCGACCAGACTTATGCCACGGCGGTAGTCCTTATCGTCGTCGTTGTGGGAATTAACGCGCTCTCGGCTTTTATTGCCAAGAAGATTACCAAAGGGAAACAAGGTGGAAAGTAAGATGGAAAAGACCACAAAATTTGAAATAAAAGATCTGGACCTGTATTACGGGAGCTTCCAGGCGCTAAAGAAAATCAATCTGGATATTCGGGAGCGGGAGATCACCGCGTTCATCGGCCCTTCAGGCTGTGGCAAATCCACGCTTATAAAAACTCTAAACCGCATGAACGACCTGGTGGAGGGCTGCAAAATCCAGGGGGAAATCCTGCTGGATGGGCAGGATATCTATGGAAATATGGATGTCAACCTGCTCAGAAAGCGCGTAGGCATGGTGTTTCAAAAGCCAAATCCCTTCCCCATGAGCGTTTATGATAATGTCGCCTTCGGGCCGCGCACCCACGGTATCAAGAACCGCGCCGACTTGGACGAGATCGTCGAGCAGAGCCTGCGCGACGCCGCCATCTGGGACGAGGTGAAGGACCGCCTGAAGAAGAGCGCCCTCGGCCTCTCCGGCGGCCAGCAGCAGCGTTTGTGCATCGCCCGCGCGCTGGCGGTGGAGCCGGAAGTGCTGCTCATGGACGAGCCGACTTCCGCCCTTGACCCCATCTCCACCTCGAAGATCGAGGAACTGGCGCTGGAACTCAAGGACAAGTACACCATCGTCATCGTCACCCACAACATGCAGCAGGCGGTGCGCATCTCCGACCGCACGGCGTTCTTCCTCCTGGGCGAGGCCGTGGAGGTCGGCGACACGCAGACGCTCTTCTCCACGCCGCGCGACAAGCGCACGGAGGACTATATCACGGGGAGGTTCGGATAAATGAGAAGTCGCTTTGATGAGCAGCTGGCGCTGCTGAACCGGGAGCTGATCGAGATGGGCTCGCTGTGCGAGGAGGTCATCGCGCTGGCCTCGCGCGCGCTGACCGAGGGCGACCGCGAGCTGGCGGCGAAGGTTGCGCCGCTCGACGAGGAGATTGACCAGAAGGAGCGCACCATCGAGTCGCTCTGCCTGAAGCTGCTGCTGCAGCAGCAGCCCGTCGCGCGCGACCTGCGCCAGATCTCCGCCGCGCTGAAGATGATCACGGACATGGAGCGCATAGGTGACCAGGCGGATGATATTTCGGAAATTATCATCTATCTGGGTGGCAGAACGGCGGAACATGACGATCTGCTGCGCTCTATGGCGCGCGCGACCATTAAAATGGTCACGGAAAGTGTTGACGCATATGTAAAACATGATACAATATTGGCGGAAAAGGTCATCGCCGACGACGATACCGTCGACGATTACTTTGAGCAGGTCAAGCGCGCGCTCATCGGCAAGATCGCGGCGAACCCCGACGACGGCGAGTATGCGCTCGACCTGTTGATGATCGCGAAGTATTTCGAGCGGATCGGCGACCACGCGGTGAACATCGCCGAGTGGGTGATCTTCTCGATAACGGGCGTACACAATGCGCTCTGACGGGGAGGTGACTGCTTTATGATCTGGTGCGTGGAGGACGATGACAGCATCCGCGACATCGAGGTATACGCGCTGCAGTCGACCGGGCTGGAGGCGCGCGGCTTTGCCGACGGCGGCTCGTTCTGGGCGGCGCTGGAGCAGGAGAAGCCCGCGCTCGTCGTGCTGGACGTGATGCTCCCCGGCGTGAGCGGGATCGACCTGCTGCGGCGGATGAAGGCCTCGCCCGCGCTGCGGGAGATCCCCGTCGTGATGGCCACGGCCAAGGGCGCGGAGTATGACCGGATCCAGGGGCTGGATCTCGGCGCGGACTACTATCTGACAAAGCCCTTCGGCGTGATGGAACTCGTCTCCTGCGTCAAGGCGGTGCTGCGCCGCTGTGGGCAGAGCACCGAGCAGGCGCGCACGCTCAGCTCCGGCGGGCTGTGCGTGCATCTTGACGAGCGCACCGTCACTGCAGACGGCGAGCGTATCGCGCTGACGTATAAGGAGTTTGAGTTGCTGCGGCTGTTTCTGTCCCATCCGGGGATGGCGTTTACTCGCGACCAGCTCTTCAGCGAGATCTGGGGCATGGACTACTGCGGCGAGTCGCGCACGGTCGACATGCACATCCGCACCCTGCGCCAGAAGCTCGGGGCCTACGGCGCCGCCATCACGACGGTGCGCGGTGTCGGCTACCGGTGGGAGGTGCAGGCATGACAAGAAAGATTTTCCGCTCCATTGTGCTCGTGGCGGGGACGGTCCTGCTCGCGAGCCTTTTGCTGATTCTCGGCTATCTGTATGATTTCTTCGGCGGCGTGCAGGAGACGCAGCTCAAGGACGAGCTGACGCTGGCCTCCGCCGCGGTGGAGAGCACGGGCGGGGACTACCTCGCGCAGCTCTCGTCCGACCGCTTCCGCCTGACGTGGATCGCCGCCGACGGCAGCGTCCTCTATGATACGCAGGCGGACGCGTCCTCTATGGAGAGCCACGCCGACCGCGAGGAGGTGCAGCAGGCGCTCAAGACCGGAGAGGGCGAGAGCACCCGCTACTCCGCGACGCTCCTGCAGAAGACGCTCTACTATGCCCGGCGGCTGGGCGACGGGACGGTGCTGCGCATCTCCGTCAGCCGCGCGACGGCGGGTCTGCTGA
>USII01000034.1 GCA_900554725.1 uncultured Eubacteriales bacterium | reverse complement strand
AAAGAGGATTTTGGCAAACTCACTTGGCTGAATGGTGATAAAGCCAAGGTCGATCCAGTTACGCGCGCCACCAATGCTTTCTCCCAGCACCAGCGTAGAGCCCAGCAGCAGAAATGTCAGCGCCATAAACAGCCAGTTGAGCCGCCCGAAATCCACACTTTTTCGGATGACGAGCATCGTCGCCACCATGACAAATGCGCTGCCCATGAGGATTAAAAACTGCTTGATGGCAAGCTCCGGATCCATGCGGTAGATCACCACCAGCCCAAGCGACCACAAAAACTGCGCCACAATCAGGCAGAAACGATCCAGGTGCTTAAAGCAGGATTTTAAGATGTTATAGGAGAACAGGTTAAAAAAACATAGAACCAATCCGGCAATTGCAGCCTGCAAATGAAACTGCCCTCCTTGAAAGCATAGCAGCCCGAAGGCGCTCAGCACAAAAAGCACTTGTAAAAACAGCAGCGCCGCCGTGCTCCTTCTTCTAATGGTCATTTGCCCCTCCTTTCTGGGGCTTCAGATAAACCTTCGCATCAATATCCCCAAAGCTTACAATATCGCCAGTAGAAATGCGGTACGCGCGCACTGCACGCCTGCCGTTGATTTTTATTTCGGCCTTTTCTGAAAGCGGCTGCAGCATAACTCCCTTATCTTTGCGCACAATCATCGCATGGTTTTTTAAGACACTCCTATCGTTTATGATGATATCCGCACTTTTTCCGCTGCCCACCAGGTTTTCCGCCATCAGCCCGATACGCACGCCATAGGAGTCATCCGCCCCGCCTACAATTTCCAAATATCCGATATACTGGCCCACTTCCCCCATAACCGCCTTGCGCTCCCGATATTCCGAGCGGGAATTCAACACAAGCAAGAGCAGCATCATCGCTGCCAGGAATAAAAACCAATAGCGGAACACGAAGGAGAGCGTATCATATAATTGTGCCAATTATCCCAACCTCCTTGCGGGTTTCTTTGGGCCGCCCTTTTTAGGGCGCGCCTGCAAGGCACAGCCTATTCCCCAAGCAGCGGGCCGCGCAAAAAAGCCCGGTAGAAATCCAGCGCCTTGCCGTAAAGAAAACTGTAAACCACAAATACCACCTGCGCCAGTGCAATCCTCCAGCCCATGGAAATGCTGGCGATAAAGCTATCCACAACGGCCTCCGCCGCCAATAGATAGATAAGGACCATACACACATTGCTATATATCAGCCTCAAAAGGAAAGTTGTCAGCTTGTCCTTAGCCTTTGCACAAAAGTACCAGACGATACCATAGTGCCCAAAAAACAGCAAGTAGGGAAGCGAACTGGTAAAACCAGGAACCAGCAGCAGGCTGAACAGGTATACCCCAAAAAACATGAGAATGCTTGTGCCAAGTTCCTTTTCGCTGATCAGCGGAATGAGGAAAAGCGCCGTGATAAAGTATGCCAGCAGCTGAAAAGCCGGCAATATCACTGCCACATATATGCCGATAAGCGTCAGTACAGCGCACATCAGGCTTAAACTGATGCGATATGTTTTTTGCGAATAATCTACTTTCATTTTCTTTTCCCAGCCGTCTTTTGCCGCGAGTGCGCTTCCTGCCTAGCAGCAGGGCCCCGGCCCCGGGCCGCAGCAGCACCAGAGCGGAATACAAATCTGGCAGCAATCGTCCATACTATTTGCGCGCGGCGCGCCATAGCCGCCAAAACCAGATGGATCGTTTACAGAATAGAATGCCCGAACATACTCTTCATTGGAAGGATCCATCTGATGCGCCTGCATGAAATGCTGGCGCGCACCATCGTACCAGCCGCGCTGCCGCAGAATAATGCCCTTCCAATAGTGCCACTCAGCATCCCGCATACCCATGCTATCCAAAATAGCCTCTGCCGCGCCAATATCTCCAACGCGAATTTTCTCCTTTACCGGAGCATAGCGCTGCGTTCCCTGATACTGCGAATGGTAGCGGTACTGCCGCCCTCCCATGCCGTAGGCAGAGGAGTAGCCGCCTGCCCCAGCGCCAGGGTCTTCCCCCTTGCGGATTTTCACAATCGCATCGTATGCGGCGTTGACTTCCTTAAGCTTCTCCGAAGCCTGCTCTTTCAGCGCGCTATCGGTATACCTATCAGGATGGTATTTTTTCACCATCCGGCGATATGCCGCTTTTACTTCCTCGTCTGTTGCCGTTTCGCTCACACCCAGCACCTGATATGGGTTCACTTTTTTCTTTCCTTTCCCGGTGACCGTCTGCTCTATAAAAAATATTTCTCCCTGCCCGCATGCCGCATATGGACTTTCACTTTTACCGCTATGGGCAGAGCTTTAAGAGAACTTGTTCTATTCTGGCAGGAATACCCTTATAGATAATATTTTCCAAAATTCCCTGATGCCGCTTTAACTCCAGCAAATCCAGCGCCCGGCCCGCTTCGGCTGCCGAATTCAGCAGATGAAAGCGCACGCTTTTCTCAATTGCTTCCCTATCCTGCCCGAAACGCTGCAAAAACGGGTTGTAGCTTCCCGCCTTGGCATCCTGCAGCAAATCATCGGCCGCATCGATAAGATAGATATAGCGCCCAATGTGGTATCCCAGCACGGAAAGCACCTTTTTCTGGCTGCCCAGGGGCAAAAACAGTTCGCTTAACAGCTGTGCAGAGGCATCTGCTGCCTGGTCGATATCCGAGCAGCCCTGCTGCTCCAGCGCCGCCTGCGCCTGCATCTGCCGCTGCGCTGCCTGCGCCGCCGCAGGGTATCGTTTCGCGGCCTTTTTAAGAGCCCGCCGGTGTACCCCTGCCGCTGCGCCAAAAAACGGGTTTTTCCTGTCCTGCGCGTGATCCTTCAAGCTATAGTAGCCAAGAAGGATATTGACAGCCGCCGCATATTGGCCGCCTGCCGTCAGCGTCCGCGGCGTTTTGCGGGTGGGATGCGCTGCGCAGCGCACTGCCTGATAATCCGGGCGCTCCTGCGCAAGGGCGGAACCCAGCAGGTATAGGAAAGTGCAATCGTAATTAAGAAGCAGCCGCGCTTTCTGGCCGTAGGCAGCAAGAAAACGGCAAAGGCCACAGTAATAGGCGCGGAAGGTTTCATATTCTTTTACCAGAAGCTCTTCCTTCTTGACACTCACATACCCAAACAAGGCCCAATCCTCCAGTATACCTAGCTATTATACCATCTTTTCCAGGGGGTTGCCATTTCCCGGCATCAATTCTTAATTTTTTTACATCTGCCCTATCCGCACAGATTCCGCCTATCTACATACTTATATAAAGAATTCTAAAAAAGGAGGCAGATAGCAAAATGAACCAGATGGATGCTCCCTATGTTTTCAGCGCTTTTTCCGAGTACCCAACCTGTGCCGGCGAAGCGCAAACATGCAATAGAGTAAACTTTTTTGCTGATGCGGAACAACCCAATTTATACGCAAGGGCTTTTGTTGTGCCCCAGTCGTACAGCAACTGCGCGTTGCCTAGTCAGTCGCTGCATAACGGGACATTTTTCAACGATCTCTACATGCCCTACATGACAGTCAACACCGCCTGCGGCGGTTGCCCGCGCGCCCAAAGCGAGATGCGCCAGGCACGCCCCTGCCCGTGCAAGGAGGATGAGTAAAATGGCAAAATGTGGCTGCAACAGGACAAACACCATGCGCATGCCCGAAAAAGGAATGGATGTCTGTGCCGTTTCGGAAGCGCTCTGCTCGCCAGAGCTTGAGAAGAAGCGTTCGCTCCTGCAACAAATCACTGAATGCGAGTTTATCTGCATTGACATCAACCTTTATCTGGATACGCATCCCAACGATGCTCGCGCCCTTTCCGACTACAACTGCTATGCGGAACAGCTTCGGGCGCTTAAGGATATTTATATGAAAAATTACGGTCCGCTGGAAAACTTTGGCAATTCCGTAAGCCGGGGCAGCTGGAAATGGAATACCCAGCCTTTCCCCTGGAACAACAAATATATGAGGGAGGACTAGACGATGTGGGTATATGAAAAAAGGTTGATTTTCCCTCTTGGCGAAATTAAGCCCAATCCCAGAATGGCAAAGCTCACCGCCATGCTGCTGGGCGGCCCCAACGGAGAATTTACCGCGGCGACTACCTATCTGAACCAGCGCTACTGCATGCCCTGCGGCGCCGTTCAGGCAATTCTTACGGATATCGGTACAGAGGAGTTGAGCCATGTAGAAATGCTCTCTGTCATGATCCAGAAAATGCTGGCCGGCGCTTCCAAGGAGGAACTTCGCGCTTCGGGCATGGAAGGCTGGGTTGCAGCGTTTAACTGCTGCCCCTTCCCCAAAGATCAGAACGGATACTCTTGGACGGCAGATTATGTCGGCACGACGGGAGATCCCATCGCGGATATCACAAACGATATGGCGGCAGAGCAGAAAGCCCGCGCAGGCTATGAGGGCGTTTTAAAGTTCTGCGACGATCCGGCCATCATTGCGCCGCTTCAGTTCCTTCGCGAAAGGGAGATCGTGCACTTCCAGCGCTTTGGTGAGGCGCTCAATATCCTGCACGATTACTTAGGCCGTTAGGGAATTCCCCTTTGCCTGTTTTTCCGGGCTGGGGAAGTAAAAAGCTCCGGAGCATATGCCCCGGAGCTTTTACATGTCAAACTGCTTTTTTCGCCTCGTCATCCTTCCCGATACTTTGGGCATTGATAGACGCTTGGCGCTTTTCCGATATTGGGCAGGCTGTGCATTGCGATGCTCCAGCCTGGGACGGGCCGAAAAAACATGCTCCATTCGCATCCCCGCCCCTTAGGGGGGTTGGGGACGGCATTTGCGCACCTCCAACAGAGGGTGGGCCGCTTATTGCGCGGGTTGTTTCCAGGTTCTCTGCCCCGTGCCTCCAGGGCCGTGGGCAGCCGCAGCTTCCTCGCCCATGCCACAATACCTCCGCTTCGGCATACCCTTCCATAAAGCCAGGCGCGCCCTGTCCGATAAAAATCCGCCTTCGCCGGAAAATGCTCAAGGCCTAGCTCTTTCATCAGTATATATACCTGTTCTGCAATCTGCGCTTCCCGTTCCTGAATTTTTTTCATTTTCTCTCTGCCGACGCTTCCTTTCCTCTTTCTGCCACGCAAACCTGCTTCGCTCCCACCCCATATTCCACACCCTTCCCGGCGTACAGCCTTGGTTTCCTTCTCTTCTTATCCTCATGGGACAATGGCTTTCTCTGCGCTCCATGGTGTCATCTATCTTCCGGCGCCCAGGAAGCAGCATTCGGCTTTTGCTTTTCATCCGTTTCCTTTCACAAAGAGTTTCCCCGCATTTTTGCCCTATCTGCCGGGCCCAAAGATCTTCTTTGCGCCCTTTCCACATGCTCCAGAGCAAATTGAAAAGCTTTTTTGTCTTAAAGTTCCGCTGCACTGCCCGGCGAACAAAGGGCTTGTCCGCGCTATCTCTGGCATAAACGCATTCCTAGATATTCTGCTCGCTTTTTTCTCCTTCTTCTCCCTTTCCTCCTTTTTTCTGCTCTGAAAGGGCAGGAATAGCTTGTCCCATATTCTTTCTGGGGCATACCGCTCCATCAGTGCACTTACCCCAATCAACAGCAAAAAGGCAAAACAAAACCCTATCATCCCTTTTAAAAACATATCGCTCATCGCTCCTCCCCCTGCGGCTTTTTGGTTTGCCGCTCCATATAAATAAAAAGATATCCTTTGGCATCCAGCTCCAGATATGCCCCGCGCTCGCGCAGCGCCTGGGCGCGCTCCAGTGTTGTGCAATACCCATCCTCTACACCATAAAGCGCCAGGCCATCTCTCGGCCCCATCCAATGCCCCAATCCATTTTGAATGCTGCTTTCTTCCTGCCAGTTTCTTTCCTTCATGCGCCTTTTCCTCTCTTTCGATTCCAACCGCTTTGCAATGCCACAAAGCCTATGCGATTCTATGCTCCCGCGCATGCCGTTTAGAACGATAATATCTTTTTTAGATACATAAGGGTATTTCCTCGCTTTTGTCCGCTCCTTCTTCTTCCTATTTACCAAAACAATTTCAGCATAGGAAAGAGGCCATCTATATATCTTTTTAAGATACCAAAAGGATACAGCAGGGAAAGTTTCCTGTCAAGATATTTTTTCTTGTTTTTTGGACACAATTGTGTATAATAAAAACAGGAGGAATATTTCTATGACGATCGGGCAACGCATCCGGCGCCTGCGGCTAGAGCACGGCCTTTCCCAAGAAGAGCTGGGCGCCAAAGTCGGCCTGCAGAAGGCTGCAATCAATAAATATGAGACTGGCACTGTAGTAAACCTGAAGCCGGCCATTGTGGAAGGGCTGGCCAAAGTGCTGCACACCACGCCTGCCTATTTGATGGGCTGGGAGGATCCGTTTGATGGTCTGCCTCATTCTGAGGTGGAGCTGCTGCCCATTCCTCCCCGGGTGACGGCTATGCGCCCCATCGTGGCGACGGCCAAAGCCGGTTGGGGCGGCGTTGTGGAGCTAGAATATGATGGTTACCGCGCTGTGACAGACCTTGCCAACCCGGAAGAATATGTCTGGATTCGGGTTTGTGGGGATAGTATGGAACCCTCTTTGCTGAACGGAGATTATGTTCTCGTGCATATTCAAAGTACTGCGGAAAACGGCAATATCGTCGTCGCCCTGGTAGGCGGGGAGGAGGCCACTATCAAGCGCTTTGAGCGGCACGATGGCGTTGTCTTTCTAAAGCCGGATAATCATAAATATCCCACAAAAATGTTGGCCGGGGAAGCGCTGGAAACACTGTTTCTTTACGGCGTAGTAAAAAGGGCCGAGCGGGATTTTTCATAGCTCCTGCCGTTCTAAAAAGGGCATGTGTGCACATGCCCTTTTTTCTTGCCTCTTTTCTTCTTGTGCCTTTTCGGCGTTTATGTCGCAACCGGGCGTTCTATCCGGTTGGCAAGGATATCGCCTTTCATTTGTTTTTTATCACATGAACATTTTTTTATTAGCGGTTTTTCTCTTATAAAGATATTGCATATCTTTTTCAGATTCCTTTTGCCCCTGTTTCGCTTCTCTTTTTCGCAGAACAGCACTGCTCCACATTTGCTAAAACAAAAAAAGAGCAGGAAACCTGCTCTTTTTTTGTTTTAGCGATATCGGTGCGTTGCACGCAGGCGCACCATTGCCCTTGCCAACGCAATTTTGGATGTCTGACTCTCCAAAATGCTCTGGCGCTGGCGGATGCGCTCCTCTGCACGGTGCTTTGCCTCCTCTGCACGGCGCACATCAATATCCTCCGGCCATTCACAGGCCTGTACGAACATGACAACACTATCGCCCAGCACTTCCATAAAGCCCTCTGTATTGACAGCCTGCCGCCATGTTCCATCCTGCTTGATGGAAATTTCCCCGATATCCAGAGAAACAACCATGGGGGCATGCCCGGCCAGCACAGTCATCTGGCCGTCGATGCCTGTCACAGTGAGCGCCTCCACCTGCCCGGAGAAAAACTGCCGCTCAGGCGTCATAATGCTCAGTTCAAAGGTCATTTACTGCATCTCCTTTGCCTTGGCAACTACTTCATCAATGCCGCCTACCTGGAAGAACGCAGCTTCCGGCAGCTTATCCACCTCTCCGCCAATGATCACCTCAAAGCTTCTGATGGTATCTTCCAGCGTGACAAACCGTCCCGGCTGGCCAGTGAACACTTCGGCCACCGAGAAAGGCTGGGAGAGGAAGCGCTGAATGCGGCGGGCACGATAGACCGTAGCTCTATCTTCCGCAGAAAGCTCATTCATGCCAAGAATTGCGATGATATCCTTCAGCTCGCTATAGCGCTGCAAACACTCCTGCACCGCCTGGGCAACCTCATAATGCCGCTTTCCAACAATCGTAGGATCCAGAATGCGGGAAGAGGATTCCAGCGGGCTGACAGCCGGATAAATACCCATCTCTGCCACCGAGCGGGAAAGAACCGTCGTCGCATCAAGATGCGTAAAAATTGTGGCAGGGGCAGGGTCTGTCAAGTCGTCCGCCGGGACATAAATCGCCTGCACTGAAGTGACAGAACCATTCTGCGTAGAGGTAATGCGCTCCTCCAACTCTCCGAGTTCAGTTGCAAGCGTAGGCTGATAGCCAACAGCCGAAGGCATGCGCCCAAGGAGGGCCGAAACCTCGTTGCCCGCCTGCACATACCGGAAAATGTTATCAATAAACAGCAGCACATCCCGATTTTCTCTATCCCGGAAATATTCTGCCATGGTAAGGCCCGTCAGCGCTACGCGCATACGGGAACCAGGCGGCTCATTCATCTGCCCGAATGTCATTGCCGTCTTGGAAAGTGCGCCGGATTTCTCCATATCGTGAATCAAGTCGTTTCCTTCACGGCTGCGCTCGCCTACGCCCGCAAAAACCGAATATCCGCCGTGGTTAATGGCGATATTGTGGATCAGCTCCATGATGAGCGTCGTTTTACCCACGCCGGCACCGCCAAACAGGCCAATTTTTCCGCCCTTGGCATAGGGGGCCAGCAGGTCTATGACCTTAATGCCCGTTTCAAACAGCTCGGTTACCGGCTTGATTTGGTGAAAATCCGGAGGATCCCGGTGAATTTCCCATTCCTCTGCCGCATCGATTTCACCCTTTTCATCGATAGGCGCCCCAAGCACATTGACAACGCGGCCCAATACACCTTTTCCCACCGGCACTTTGATAGATGCGCCGGTATCCAGAACCTTTGTTCCGCAGCAAAGGCCTTCTGTCGCCTCCAGAGCAATGGCGCGCACCAAGCCGGCGCTCAGATGCGCCGCAACTTCCATATGCACCCCATCCTCTGTGGAAAGCAGATTGTGCAGCGCCGGAATTCCCGCCGGAAACTGCACATCCAGCACAGGGCCGCTTATTTTAACAATCGTACCCAATTCAGCGTTTTGCATGTGATTTCTCTCCTCCATGGAGCAGCACCTCCGCGGCACCAGCGATCTCGGTGATCTCCTGAGTGATGGAGCCCTGGCGGGTGCGGTTGTATTCCAGC
>USII01000033.1 GCA_900554725.1 uncultured Eubacteriales bacterium | reverse complement strand
TCTTGGTATCATCTTTGATACGGATGTAGACCGCGCAGGAGCAGTGGATTCCGAGGGCAGAATCATCAATAGAAACCGCCTGATTGCCCTAATCAGCGCAATTCTTCTGGAAGAGCACCCGGGCACCACAATTGTGACGGATTCTACAACATCCAGCGGTCTGGCGAAGTTTATCAAAAAGCATGGCGGTGTGCATCATCGCTTTAAGAGGGGCTATAAAAATGTCATCAACGAGAGCATCCGCTTAAATAAAGAGGGGCAGGATACCCAGATTGGTATTGAGACATCTGGCCATGCGGCGCTAAAAGA
The DNA here is from genome assembly GCA_900554725.1 of uncultured Eubacteriales bacterium. Taxonomy (GTDB): domain Bacteria; phylum Bacillota; class Clostridia; order Christensenellales; family Christensenellaceae; genus QANA01. Next base: position 8,670 of record USII01000033.1, on the reverse strand, counting down.
GAACTACTTCCTGGACGACGGCGCGTACCTTGTGACCAAGATTATCATAAAAATGGCCCAAATGGCCGCAAAGGGAGAGAATGTTTTCGATCTGATTGCGGATCTGGAAGAGCCCAAGGAGGCAGTGGAGTTTCGTCTGTCCATTAAGGCAGAGGATTTCAAGGCCTATGGCACAAAGCTGATTGAGGAATTGAAGCAGAAAGCAGCGGAAGATTCTAAGCTGATCCCGGCAGAAGATAACCATGAGGGAGTTCGTGTTTCTTTGGGCAAGCAGGATGGCAACGGATGGTTTTTGGTTCGGATGTCCTTGCATGATCCTATCATCCCCATCAATGCTGAGAGTGATGAAGAGGGCGGCCTGAAAAAGATAGTACAGGAGCTCTATCAGCTCATCCGCTCCTACGATCAGCTGGATCTCTCGCCCATTGAAGCTTACCTTAACTAGGAGGAAGAATATGGCAGATCAGGAGAACAAACAGGCTCAGAATGGGCCGGATACGCCAAATGCCAGCAAGTTTATGGATAAAGTGAAAGAGATGGCGGAAACCGTAGATAAAACAGTTTCCGAGCAGATCGAATCCATCAAGATCAAGAGCAAGATAAACGCGCTCAACGACGAGATTGATGATTTGTATCGCAGCATAGGCGTTAAGGTCTATCAGTCTGCAGAGCAAAGCATTCTAAAAAGCGCTTTTGAAGCCGAAATCAAGGGGATTGAAGAGCGCTTTGAGAGCATACATCAGTATCTTGGCCGGGCAGCTCAGATTCGCGGAGTTGTCATCTGCCCAGATTGCGGTAAGGAGTGCCGCACAGAGGATACTTTTTGCTCAAAGTGTGGGAAAAAGCTCCAGTAAATTGCTTGACAGCGGCGGGGGAACATGGTAGAATTACTTTTGTTAAGCAGAAACTGCCCGTTTCTCACCTGCCGGCTGGAGCCAGGCACGGTTACTTCTGAAATTATTTTGCTGCGGGTAGAATTTCTGCCCGCAGTTTTTTTATAAAGGCGCTTGAGGCGCAGAGGAAGGAGGGTCTTTCATAGCTAACGATCTACTTATCAATGAGCAAATTCGCGATCGCGAAGTGCGGGTGATCGGGGAACAGGGCGATCAGCTGGGCATCATGGATATCGTTTCCGCCCGTAGGCTGGCGGATGACGCCGGGCTGGACCTGGTCAATATCTCTCCCAAAGCGGTGCCGCCTGTATGTAAGATTATGGATTATGGCAAATATCGCTTTGAGCAGGGAAAGAAGCAAAAGGAAGCAAAAAAGAATCAGAAGACCACAACCCTCAAGGAAATGAGGCTTTCGGCCACGATTGACACTCACGATATGGAAGTCAAGGCGAAAAATGTTTCCAAGTTCCTTGCGGGAGGAGATAAGGTGAAAGTATCCATACGGTTCCGAGGCAGGCAGCTTAGCCATACGGAAAATGGGCTGGCCGTCATGAATGCATTTTTGCAGATGCTTGGCGATAAAGTCGCTGTGGAAAAGCCGGCAAAAATGGAAGGCCGCAGCATGTTCATGATACTCGCACCAAAGAATTAACCGAGAGAGGAGGGCATTCCGATGCCGAAAATCAAAACTCACAGAGGAGCCGCAAAGCGTTTTAATGTCACAAAAAGCGGCCGGATTAAAAGAAGCCAGACAAATAAGCGCCACCTTCTGAATGGGAAAACAACGAAGCGGAAGAGAAGCCTGAGAAAGGGCGTCTATATGGGAGAGACTGCAGAGAAGAATATGAAGGAGCTCTTGCCCTATAGTTAAGGCTGAAAAAAACTGTATTTAGGAGGAAGTTACAATGGCAAGGATTAAAAGAGCCGTAAATGGCCATAAAAAGCGCAGAAAAGTTTTTAAGCTGGCAAAAGGTTACTATGGCGCAAGACACAGACAATATCGTACTGCAAAGCAGGCAGTGATGAAATCCAACTGGTATGCATATCGGGGCAGAAAACAGAAGAAGCGCGATTATCGCTCCCTTTGGATTACCAGAATCAATGCTGCAGCACGCATGAATGGCCTGAGCTATTCCAAGATGATTAACGGCCTGAAGCTGGCGGGCATCGAGGTAAACCGCAAAATGCTGGCAGAGCTTGCAGTAAACGATGCGGCCGCTTTTGCAAAACTGGCAGAAGCCGCCAAGAGCAAACTGGCTTAATAAAAAGAGGGTTCGCCCCTCTTTTTTTAATAGAACAAGGCGCCTTTTTGCCGCGGAGTGGGGCGAAAGGGCCAAAGTGGCCTTGAAAATGCGGAGAACGAAAAGTGGAACAAATTCAAAGTGCGAAAAATGCCTTTATCAAAAAAGTGCGCAGCCTCAAACAGAAGAAATATCGAGATGAAACGGGGCTTTTTCTGGCAGAAGGGGATAAATGCGCAAAGGAAGCGCTGCAAGCCGGGCGAGCCGAGGCGCTGCTTACAACAAAAGAGGAACACCAGCTGGCGATCCAGGCAGAGAGGGAGGGAATCCGCACGGTGTTCGTGCCGCGGTTGGTGATGGAAACAGTATGCGAGATCAAATCTCCCCAGGAAGTGCTGGCAGTGGCAAAAAAAGCTGCACTGCCGCTGCCGCGGGAGGGGCTGTTTGTGGCGCTGGAAAATGTCTCGGATCCCCAGAATGTAGGGACGATTCTGCGCACAGCGGATGCGGTGGGGGCGGCGGGCGCGCTGCTTTCAGGGCGGTGCGCGGACTATACTTCCCCAAAGGCGGTACGAGCCGCCATGGGCAGCACTTTTCATTTGCCTATCCAAACGACGGATGATTTTTCCGCATGCCTTTTAGAGCTTAAGCAAAACGGAGTTTTCCTGGTTGGCGGGCATTTGCAGGGAATAGCAGCCCCGGGCCTCCTAAAAGGCGGGGGAAGTGCTTGTGTTGTGATTGGCAATGAGGCGCGCGGAATGAGCAAAGAAGCTTCAGAGCTTTGCGATTGCCTGGTGAAAATCCCCATTTATGGGCGGGCAGAAAGCCTGAATGCGGCTGTGGCGGCGGGTATTCTGCTGTACTGGTGCAGGCAGGAAATGGATTTTTGCGCGAAAAGGTGAGCGCGCCTGGCCCGCTGGCAGGGAATTTTAAAAATCACTTGCAGGAATCGGGCAAGTATGCTAAAATAAGGCCAGCAGAATGCAAAGACAGGGCAAAGTATGTCAGAAGCGCAGAAAGAGAGCATTTGCCACCGGCTGAAAGCAAATGCAAAAAACTGACAGAAATTTCACCCTCGAGCAGCGCTGCTGATATGTAGGCAGTGCCGGTTTCAAACCGTTATCATGAAAGAGGCCAAGAAATTGGTGAATTCGGGTGGTACCGCGGAGAATAAGCTTCGCCCTGTATGGGGCGGGCTTTTTTGTTTGGCGGAAGCCCCCATAAATACGAGAAGCGGAGAAAAAAGATGGAAAATCACGAGAAAATTTTGCAAGAAGTGCAAGGAGCCCTCTCCCATTTATCGCAGGGGGAAAAAGAGGCGGGGCAAGAAGCACTGGCGCGCTTGCAGGAGCTTCGGGTGAAGTATTTGGGCAAAAAGGGCGAAATTACCCAGATGATGAAGCAGATGGGGGCACTCCCACAGGAAGAGCGGCCGCGCTTTGGGCAAATGGTAAACAGCCTTCGCCAGAAAGTGGAGGAGGCCTTTGAGCAGCGCAAGGCAGAGCTGGAAAACCAGATAAGGCGGAAGAAGCTTGCGGCGGAAACCATCGATGTGACGCTGGAAAAGCCGGAAGAGGGCGTGGGCAGCCTGCACCCGCTGACCAAGGTATATCACCAGGTGCGCGGGATATTCGCCAGCATGGGGTTCCAGGTGGTGGAAGGCCCGGAAATCGAGTTTGATAAGTATAATTTTGAGATGCTCAATATCCCAAAAGATCATCCTGCCCGGGATATGCAGGATACTTTTTATGTGACGGACGATATTGTGCTGCGCACGCATACATCTCCAGTTCAGGTGCGCACGATGCTCAAGTATAAGCCGCCTATCCGCGTGATATGCCCGGGACGCGTTTACAGGACGGACGATGTGGATGCGACGCATTCTCCGGTTTTTAACCAGATTGAAGGGCTTGTCATCGATAAGGGGATTACTTTTGCGGATCTAAAAGGGGTTATCAATTCCTTTTTGCGGCAGCTCTATGGAGAAAATACAAAGACTAAGTTCCGGCCGGGGTTTTTCCCGTTTACAGAGCCGAGCGCAGAGGTGGATGCAACTTGTTCCCTCTGCGGTGGAAAGGGCTGCCCTGCCTGCAAGGGAGCAGGTATGGTGGAGGTTTTGGGCTGCGGCATGGTCAATCCGAAAGTGCTGGAGAATTGTGGGCTGGATCCGGAAATCTATTCTGGATATGCATTTGGTCTGGGGCTCGATCGCCTGACGAATATCAAATACGGCATTACAGATATTCGCTTGCTGTATGAGAGCGATGTGCGGTTTCTGCGGCAGTTCAAATAGGAGGAAGAGAGATGAAAATACCATTCAAATGGCTGAAGGACTATATTGATATTCCTGTCTCTGCCAAAGAATTTGCGGATGCGATGATCATGACGGGCAACGGCGTTGAGGCAATCGAGGAACTGGGCGCGGATATCAAGGGTGTTCTTGTGGGCAAGATCATCAAGCTGGAAAAGCACCCAGATGCGGATAGGCTTCAGATTTGCAGCATAGATATTGGGGAAAACGAGCCCTTGCAGATTGTGACGGGGGCGGAGAATGTCTTTGAAGGGGCACTGGTGCCTGTTGCAATGGTGGGCTGTCATTTGCCCAATGGGCTTCATATTAAAGAGGCTAAGCTTCGCGGAGTAGCATCTGCGGGCATGCTTTGCTCGGGAGAGGAGCTGTGCATCAAGGAGGCCGATTACCCTGGGGCAAGTGTAAACGGCATTCTGATTTTGCAAAATGGGGTACCCGGGCAGGATGTTCGGGAAGTGATTATGAAAACGGGAAAGGTGATTGAGTTTGAAGTAGGAGCGAATCGCCCCGATTGCCTTTCCGTTATCGGCATTGCAAGGGAAGGCGCTGCGGCGCTGAAGGAAGGCATCTCTTTGCCCAAGCCCAGTTTTTCGGAGAATGGAGAGCATATTTCAGAATATGTGCGCGTTTCGGTAGAGGATGCGGATCTCTGCCCCAGATATATGGCGCGCGCCATCAAAAATGTAAAAATTGGCCCCTCGCCCAAGTGGATGCAGGAACGGCTATCTGCGGCAGGCGTTCGCCCCATCAGCAATATTGTGGATATCACAAACTTTGTCATGCTGGAAACAGGGCAGCCGATGCATGCCTTTGATGCGGCGGATATCCGAGGCGGAGAAATTGTCGTTCGTCGGGCAAAGGAAGGCGAAAAGCTCGTCACGCTGGATGGAAAGGAGCGGGAACTGGCGCCTTCCATGCTGCTGATCTGCGATAGTGAGGGCCCGATTGGCATTGCAGGCGTGATGGGCGGCGAGAATTCGGAAATTCGAGAGACGACAAAGACTGTCGTGTTTGAATCGGCAAAGTTCATGTATGGAAATATCCGCCAGACATCTCGTGCTCTTGGGCTTGCCACAGAAGCTTCCATGCGCTATTCCAAAGGCGTAGATGCCGTCAACACGGAATATGCGCTGCATAGAGCATGCCAGCTGGTGGAAGAGCTGGGCGCTGGAGAAATTGTGGGCGGAGAAATTGATTTGCTATGCGAGAATCTGCAAGAGCGCCAGATCTGCACCACTGTGGATCAGGTAAATGGCCTGCTGGGAGCGGAGATTTCCGGGGAGGAAATGAAACAGTGCCTGGAGCGCGTGTTTATTAAAACAGAGCTGAAAGGTAATGAGCTTATCTGCCATATTCCGCATTTCCGCGGAGATATGTACGGCAAGGCAGATGTGGCTGAAGAAGTAGCGCGCATCTACGGCTACGACAATATTCCCGAGCACACGGGCGCGGGACAGATGATGCAGGGGCTGGAGCGCGGCTATGAGCCCGAGCAGGATGTTATTCGCTCTTATCTGACTGCGCAAGGGTATTATGAATCCATCACCTACTCTTTCCAGGGAGAACAGGATTACGAAAAGCTCGGTCTGCCTCAGGGTCATGCGCTTCGCAAGGCCGTGCGCATTAAAAATCCCCTTGGAGATGATAGATCTCTCATGCGCACAACGATGGCGCCGGATATGCTCAAGGTGCTGGCAGCCAACCTGAAGCGTAAAAATAAACAGGTAAAGCTCTTTGAGATCAATAAGGTGTATTTGCCAAAGGCATTGCCGCTTACAGATACTTTGCCAGATGAGCGCCGCATGTTGGCGCTGGGCATCAGCGCAGATGCAGGGGATTTTTACACCGTAAAGCGGGCAGTTAAAAATCTGTTTGAAATCCTGCATATTACAGGGTTCGATGTTGTTGCAGGCGGAGAGGAATTTTTGCACCCCGGCAGAAAGGCTGAGATTTTTGCGGGAAATCAAAAAGTGGGGCAGATGGGAGAAATTGCCCCGGAGGTGCAAAAGCGTTTTGAACTCCCGGTGCGCTGCTATTATGCAGAGCTCGATTTGAACAGCCTGCTTCCCTTGATGCAGGAGGAAATCCGCTTTGAGCCGCTGCCAAAATACCCTGCACTGGAGCGGGATATTGCGATCATCTTGCCCGAACAGGCCGAAGCAGGCAGTGTAGCAAAATGCATCTGGAAGAGCGGCGGAAAGCACCTGGAAAGTGTGCAGCTGTTTGATGTGTACCGTGGGGGTCAGCTGGAAGAGGGGCAGAAGTCGCTGGCGTTTGCGCTCTCCTTCCGTTCGCCGGATACGACGCTGACAGATGAATCTGTGGCAGAAAGCATGGAAAAAATTCTATCTGCATTGTCCGAACAATTTGGCGCAGCACTGAGAGAATAGAAAAGGCCGGCATTGCCGGCTTTTTCTATTCCTTCCAATGTGAAAATATTGGAACAATAGCGGCACTGTTCGAGCAAGTTTTGTGCATGGCCTGGATTTGTAATTTGCAGCCCAGGCCAGAAATCAAAAGTATTTAAAGGGGCAGCGGCAAGAGGAAGCTTCCTCGCTGTTACAAAACATTAAATAGCTATTTGTTGCAAAGGAAATATAGATATTGTATCATTAAGAAAACTGGTCATAATGAGGTATGAATATGAATATGCAAAATAGTCAAGGGCCGGGTCAGCCTTGGCAAAATCAGAATCCAGGGCAGGCGGGCGCTCCATATGGCGGGCAGCCCCCTTTTGGCCAGGGATATCATGGGGCAAATCAGCCGCCATATGGGCAACCGCCATATGGGCAGGGTGGCTATGCGCCCTATCCTCCAAAACAGCCGGGAAAGGGCCTGGGTATTGCGGCTATGGTTTGCGGCATTTTAAGCATTGTGTTTATTTTCTTTAGCCTGCTGCTGGCGATAGGGTGTGGCATTGCCGGCCTGGTGATGGGCATTGTAGGTAGGAAGCGCAATCGAAAAGATGGCATGGCCCTTGCGGGCATCATTACATCTTCTATTGGAATTGGCCTCTGCGTTTTGCTCTTTATTTTGGCGATTGCGCTGGTAGGTATCGCCTTTAGTTCGTATGCAGGGTATGACTACTATTTAAATGCGGTAAAGCTTGTGGTGCCTTATCTCTAAAAAAGTGCAGAAAAGCGCAGCAATCACCCGCTGCGCTTTTCTAAATTGCGCCTTTTTTTGCTGGAGCGTATGTGGTATAATTGAATCTATCAAGGAGATTACGATGGGACGCATAAAACTGGTTATTTTTGATTTGGACGGTACCCTTGCAGATACGCTTCCGGATATTTCCGCGGCGCTGGAAAGGGTTGTTTCAAAATATGGCTCTTTTGGGGATTTGCAGGCGCTGGTGCGCAGGAGCATCGGCAATGGTGCCCAAAAGTTGGTGGAAAGAGTATATAAAGCCCTTGGAATTACGGCTGGAAATATTTTGGATGATTTGGCCGAATATCGAGCGGCTTATGCGGCAAATAGCTGTATCAAAACGGCGCTTTATCCAAATACGCTCTCTGTTTTGCAGGCGCTGAAGGAAAAGGAAATGCAGATGGCTGTTGCCACGATGAAGCCGAGGGAATCCACGGCGGTGGTTTTGGAAAAGCTTGGCATCCGCCCATATTTTTCCACTGTGCTATCCGCAGATGATATGCATGCGCCTAAGCCAGACCCTTGGAGCGTATACTTTTGTGCCCAAAAGGCGGGCGTTGCGCCGCAGCAGGCTCTGATCATTGGAGATTCCATGACGGATGTGGGCGCGGGGAAGGCATCGGGCGCAGTGAGCGTAGCAGTGTTGAGCGGCTATTCCGGACGCGAAAAAATGCAGGAGAGCGGCGCGGATTATCTCGTAGAAGAGATAGGCGGGCTTTTGCCCATCTTGGAGCGCCTGGGATAAGGCGGGGTGGTACATGATAAGGCAGAGAAGAAGGCCGAGAGTTCGGCGGGGCAGAAGGCAATTTTATATCGATCCCAAATATCTCTGGGTTGCAGGGGGCGTGCTGGCCTCGGTTGTGTTGGTTATTGTTCTCATTTCACTTTTTTCTGCGAGAACATTTGTGGCAGAGGAGGGAACAATCTCTTTTTCTCAGGATTCCAGCGGCGTTGTCATTCGAAAAGAGATGCTCTATAAGGCAGATAACTATGGAAAAACGGAATTTATCGCGCAGGAGGGGCAGGTTGTCACAAAGGGAACGCCCATTGCAGATGTTTATAGCTGGGATTACAG
>USII01000032.1 GCA_900554725.1 uncultured Eubacteriales bacterium | reverse complement strand
GGGCTATGAGGGCGGCCCCATGGTGGACTTTCCACCATGGGGCCGCCCTCATAGCCCATGGCAACCAGCGCCTCCGCAAGCTTTGCCGGAGGGAAAATCGCGCCCTGCTCCAGCATGAGAAAGCGTCCGTAGAACTGTGCCGCCGGGCGCATCTTAAAAAGCAGGCTGTCCATGGATAAAAACACAACGCTCCCCTCGCCCCCAAGCTTGCTCAGGGCAGCAATGCGCTCAAAGGAAGTTTCCTCTCCCCGTGTTTCCACCGGATGCAATTCTATCTGCGGCGCGGGCAGCAGAATTTTATTGGCATAAATATACTGGGCATAGCGCTGGCGGGCCTCATAATCCGTAGCGCATATAAAAAAAACATTCCTCTTTTCCGAAAGGCTCCGGGCCAGATGTTGCTTTGCTCCATTCGCCACTCGTGCAAGGGAGCAGGGGAGATTCTCCTTCAAAACAGCCTGCCGCAAGGCTGCCATTTCCGGAAGTTTTTCGATTGTATCCAGCAAAATATTCATAGCTTCTCCCCCTCTTCCCGCTTTTGGGCGGCGCACCCGCCCTTTTTTCTGCCCCGGCACCTCCAGGGCGCACAAAGGCACGCAAAGACGCGCGCAAAGGGTTTTCTGCGCGTGTCCTGCGTATCTTCTTCTTTCTATTATACTGCTCTTTTACCCTTTAGGCAAATGCATTCCCGCCTTTTGGGGCCTTGGAGCTGAACTTCTGCTGCGCGGCCTCGATGCCCTGGCTTACCAGCAGCACGGCCGCGGCCGCGGCATCCTCTGCCATTTTAAGATAGAGCGCCTGCTCCTCTTTTGTCAGCTTATGCAGCACATGGTCCATAAGCCGCATACCCCTTGGCGCGCCAATGCCCATGCGGATGCGCGGAAACGCCTGGGTTCCCAGGCTCAAAATCACGCTTTTCATGCCGTTATGGCTGCCCGCACTGCCCTCTTTTCGGATGCGCAGCTTGCCCGGCTCCAAATCCTTATCGTCGTAACAGATGACGATATGTTCTGCCGGTATTCTGTAATACTGCGCCAGCGGCGCAATGCATTCCCCTGAAAGGTTCATAAATGTCTGCGGCTTGACAATCAGCACCTTTTGCGCGCCTATGCGCGCCTCTGCCACTTTGCCATTTCCCTTTTTCACAAACCGCGCGCCCAAATTTTTGGCCAGCGCATCGGCCGCAAGAAAGCCCGCGTTGTGCGGCGTTTTCCGGTATTTCAGGCCCGGGTTTCCCAGGCCGGCAATCAGATACATAGCAACCCTCTTTTGTGTTTTTCCATAGCCCTGGCCTTCCGCCCGGCTTATTTATAGCGCCCTTTCGCCCTGCCCGGCTTTATCACCTCTTTTGCCCGGGCAATGCAGAGGGCATCGGGCGGGATATCCTGTGTGACCGTTGCCCCGGCGGCAATATACGCCCCTTCTCCGATATTGACCGGGGAAATCAGGTTGGTATTGCAGCCGATAAACGCGCGATCTCCCACTTTTGTGATGAACTTCTGCTTGCCGTTGTAGTTGACAAACACCACGCCGCAGCCAATATTGATCTGCTCTCCAAGCTGGGCATCTCCCACATAAGTCAGATGGGAAATCTTGGTTCCATTGCCCACGGCCGCGTTTTTCAGCTCCACAAAATCGCCTACGCGGCAGCCATCGCCCACTACTGCTCCCGGGCGCAGAAAGGCGTAGGGGCCAATTTTGCTTTCCCGGCCCACAGAGGCGCTTTGCAGCACGGAATTTTCTACAGTCGCGCCATCGCCCACTGCGCTATCCACAAGCCGGCTGCCCTGATAGAGAGTGCAGCCGCTGCCAATGCGGCATTCTCCTTCCAAAATCACGCCCGGGTAGATGACCGTATCCTGCCCGATGACGGTTTGTGGGCTGATATATGCCTGCGCGGGATCGAGCAGCGTCACGCCGGCGCGCATGTGCGCCTCGTTGATGCGCTGCCGCATATGCCTGGCCGCCTCTGCCAGCTGCACCCGATCGTTTACTCCCATGCACTCAACCAGATCTTCCACCGGCTGGCCGCCTACCTTCCTGCCCATATCGTGCAGGATTTTGACGCAGTCCGTCAGGTAATATTCCCCCTGGGCATTGGCCGGCCGCAGCTTTTGCAGGGCAAGGAGCAGATCCTGCGTTCGAAAGCAATAGACGGATACATTGACTTCGCAGATGGAACGCTGCAAATCCGTAGCGTCCTTTTCCTCCACAATGCCCACAACACTGCCAATCTCATCGCGCAGAATTCTGCCGTAGCCCCGGGGATTCTGCATATGGCCGGTGAGCAGCATGCAGGAAAAGCCCCCCGCCTTTGCAGAGCCAAGCAGGCTTTTTACAGATTCCCCCCGGATGAGCGGCATATCCCCCGCCAGCACTACCGTATATTCGCTGCCGGCAATCTGCTCCTCTGCGGCCATCACCGCATGCCCGGAGCCCAAGCGCTGTGTTTGCACTGCATAGTCAAACGCCTCCTCCCCAAGCGCCTGCCGAACAGCGTTGCTGCCGCTGCCAATCACCACCACAGGGCGGCTGCACACAGCGCCCGCCGCCTGGGCCACCCACTGCACCAGGCTTCTGCCCGCGCAGTCGTGCAGCACTTTGGGCTGGCTGGATTTCATCCGCGTGCCTTCTCCGGCCGCCAAGATCACTACCTTTGTCTCCATCGGTTCCGATTCCTTCCTTCTTCTACTCGCCCTCCCGATGCGGCGCACCGGAGCGCTCTTCTATTCTATGCCCCAGCGGGCGAAAATCTGCCGGGGCAGGCTCCCTCCTGCTCCCGCAGGTATCCCAAATAGGCCATCAGGCAGGCCTGAGCATGATCGTTGGCAAGGCAATCGCCCATCTGTTCATAATGCAGGATGCCATTCTCCCACACCTCCTGCAGCGCGATATGAAATGTTTCGCTGCCCGAGAGGGTGAAACGGTATTGCCTGTTTCCCTTTTCCCCCTGGCAGGAATATTGCGAAAACCGGAACCATTCCGCCGCAGCGGCATCGTCCCCTGCGGCTGGCCGCACCGCGGCCTTTTCCACCTCCGCCCAGTACAACACGGAAATGACTCTCTGCCTCGGATCCCGCTCGGGCTCGGAAAGCACACCGCATTCATAGAGCTTTACCCCCTGCACGCCCGTTTCCTCCAAAAGCTCCCGGGCCGCGCCTGCCGGAACGGATTCCGAGATATGGATAAAGCCGCCGGGCAGGGCAAAATAGCCCTTATATGGGTAGCCCCCTCGGCGGATGAGCAGCAAAAAAAGATCCTCCCCTTCCCGGCCGAACAGTGCAATATCCGCCGTAACGGCGGGGTTTTTATATTTGCTTGGGTCATACGCGGCAAGATAGCGCGCTTCCTCCTCACAGGAGGGAACATATGGTTTCATAGGCATCCTTCTTTCTCTTCTTCCTTTTTCCCGGCTTCCTGCATGGCAAAAACCTCCTGCACAACGCCGCCCCCAAGGCATTCCTCCCCCTGGTAGAGCACGGCGTACTGCCCGGGCGTCACCGCGCGCTGCGGCTGTTCGGCTTCTATCAGCGCTTCTCCGTTTTCCAGAATGCGAACGCGCACCCGCTGATCTGGCTGGCGGTAGCGATAGCGGCAACAGCAGGAAAATTCCCGGGCGGGCGGAGAATTGATGAAGGAGAAGGGTTCTGTGCGGCAGAGGCGGGAATACAGCGCCGGGCTATCCGGGCCCTGCTGCACATAGAGGATATTGTTCTTCAAATCCTTCTGCACGACAAACCATCTCTGGCCATTGCCCGCGCCCCCAATGCCCAGCCCCCTGCGCTGACCCAGGGTATAATACATAAGCCCCTCATGCCGGCCCACTGCCCGGCCATCGAGCGTGCGCATCTCGCCTGGCTGAGCGGGGAGGTATTTTTTTAAAAAGGCCCGGAACTTCCGCTCCCCGATGAAGCAGATGCCCGTGGAATCCTTCTTCTGGGCCACGGCAAGCCCTGCTTTTTTTGCGATTTCCCGCACCTGCTCTTTTGTCATTCCCCCTACCGGAAAAAGGGCCGGGGCCAGCTGTTCCTTTTTGAGCATGCATAAAAAGTAGCTCTGGTCTTTGCTCGGGTCCACTCCCTTTAACAGGCGCACGCCGCCGCCCTCCCGATCCAGGCGGCAGTAGTGCCCGGTGGCCATATATTGGGCGCCCGTTTGCATGCAGAAATCCAGAAACGATGCGAACTTGATCTCCTTATTGCACAGCACATCCGGGTTGGGCGTGCGCCCCGCCTGATATTCTTTTAAAAAGAGGGAAAATACCCTCTGCCAGTATTCCTGCGTAAAATTGACCGTGTAGTAGGGAATGCCTATCTGATCGCAAACCCTGCGCACATCGTCAAAATCCTCGGCAGCGGTGCATTCCTCTTCCCCCTCTGCCTGCTCATCCCAGTTTTTCATGAATATCCCCGTGACGCTGTGCCCCTGCTCCTTGAGCAGATAGGCCGCCACGGCGGAATCGACCCCGCCGGACATGCCGACGGCTATTCTCTTTTTTTCCATAGCCCACCTCTTTTTTACTTTACTACATTCGCAGCTTTTTTTCCACTCAAATTGACGCAGCGCCCGATTTGGCTTATACTGAAACTGAATTTGAAACAAAGAATGAGATGAGGAGGAAATGCCATGGTGCGTCTTGCAACGATAGGCACAAACTTTATCACAGAATACCTGCTCTCTGCGGGCAAGTTCTGCCAGGGCTTTCGCCTGGAGGCCGTCTGCTCGCGCAGCGAGCAAAAGGCAAAGGCCTTTGCGCAAAAATGGGGTGCCCGGCGCTATTTTACCAATATAGACGATTTGGCCGCCTGTCCGGATATCGATGCCGTCTATATCGCCACGCCCAACTTTACCCACTGCGCCTATGCCATGAAGCTGCTGGCCGCGGGAAAGCATGTGCTGGTGGAAAAATCCGGCGCGGCAAACGAGAGGGAATTTCAGCAAATGGTGGATTTTGCAAAAAAGCGCGGGCTGGTTGTGCTGGAGGCCATCCGCATCGCCTTTAACCCGGATTTGGAGCTGATTCGCCAAAGCCTTGGCAAGCTGGGCAAAATCCGCCGGGCCATCTTTACCTGCGGCGCCTATTCCTCCCGGTACGACAACTTTAAGCGGGGCATCATCGAAAACGCTTTCCGCCCGGAAATGTGCAATGGCGCCCTGATGGACCTTGGCGTTTACGCTGTGAATATCATGGTGGACCTGTTTGGCGCACCACAGAAGGTGAATGCGGATGCCATTCGCCTGGAAAACGGCCTGGATGGCGTGCTCACCGCCACCTGCACCTATCCGGGAATGCTGGCCACGGTTTTCACTTCCAAAGTTGCAGATAGCAGCGGGCTCAGCGAAATTCAGGGAGAAGAAGGGCTTCTGCGCATAGAAAACTGCAGCACGCCCAGCAGTGCCACCATCACCTACAACACGCGCCGAAGCGGGCAGGAAAAAAGCGAGGCGCTGCCCCTGCTGGCCGCCCCCTTTGGGGAGGATATGAAGTATGAACTGCAGGTATTTTTAGATCTCATCGCGGCAGGGGGCGAGGGCATGGACCGCTATAACAATCGCACACTGTGCTCTCTTCGCGTCATGGATGAAATCCGCGCTCAGTGCGGCATGGTTTTCCCAAACGATAAGGTTTAGCGCCGCATAAAAAGCGCCCCACGGGGCGCTTTTTTTGCAGCCTATCCCTTAAGGCCCTCTGCCTGCCGCTCCATGTTTTCTACGACAATATCGTATATCTGCCCAAGCGTTGCGCAGTAATCCAGCACTTTGCCCGGCTGGTTTGTGTGAAAATGGATTTTGATCAGGCGCTCGCTGCCCACTGCCAGCAGGCAATCTCCCTCAAAATGCTGGCAGATATAGGCGTGAATCTCGTCTTCCGAGAGATTTTCCCCTTCGATGAGAAGCTGTGTATCAAATTTATATTCCAGCATCTTTTCCTCCTTTTTTTCATCATACCCGCTCCCGTACACTCCGTCAAGCGCTGGCATCGGGTTGACAAAAAAAGCCCTGCGTGATACTCTTCATGTGCAAAAAAACATCCCGAGCTCTTATGCAGAGGGCGACGGGGCCGCCGGGTGCAGCGGAGAAGGGAGCTTAAAATTGGAAACTGCAAAGAAGAAAAACGGGGTTGTATTTGTGCTTCTCTCTGCGCTGTGCTTTAGCATTGGCGGCCTGTTTTTAAAGATGGTTCCCTGGAGCCCGCTGGCCATCAACGGCGGCCGCGCGCTCATTTCCACCATCATCATTGCCGCCGTCATGGCGGCTTCGCACCATAAACTCATCCTCAACAGGCAGGTTTTGCTCGGGGCCTTCTGCATGCTTGGCGAGATGATCCTCTATGTCTATGCCAATAAGCTCACCACCGCGGCCAACGCCATCATCCTTCAGTTTACCGCGCCCATCTTCATCATCCTGTTCCTCTGGGTTTTCTTTCACCAAAAGCCCCGGCGGCTGGATATTCTGACCTGCGTTGTTGTGTTTATCGGCATCATCATCTTCTTTATCGATGGCATCTCGGGTGGCGGCATGCTGGGCAACCTGCTGGCCGTTCTTTCGGGCGCATTTTATGCCGTCGTATTTATGCTGAATACTTTTCCCGAAGGGGATTCCCTTTCCTCCATGGTGCTGGCCCATGGCATGTGCGCGCTCATCGGCATTCCCTTTATCCTGCAGGAGAAGGATTTCAGCTTTTCCCCGGTCATGAGTGTTGTCGTTTTGGGCGTTGTGCAGCAGGGCGCCGCCTTCCTCTGCCTCTCCAAGGGGCTGGAGAGCACGCCCCCCGTGGCCGCCAGCCTGGTTTCCGCACTGGAGCCCATTTTGAACCCAGTATGGGTCGCGCTGTTCTACGGCGAGATTCCGAGCTTCATCGCCCTTCTTGGGGCGGCCATCGTCATCGGCGCGGTGGTGTTCTACAACCTGCGCAATGCCAAGCTGGCCAAAACCGCTTCTGTGGCCGATCTGGAGCAGGAGCAAGGCACTGCCAGCTAAAAGAGAAAAAGAAAAGAAGGGGAATGGGCTTCCCCTTCTTTTTTATTTCCCAAAACCCGGCGCCCTTGCTTCGAAAACCGAATCTGCCCGGGCGCGGGCAGGAAAACATGCGGGCAAGATGCTCCTCACTGCCATTGCGGCTGCGGGGAGCCTTTTATACTGCGATTTATGCGCCATCCACTTTTTCATATATGAGGCTTAAGCGGAGCTTTCCCCTTTGGCATATCGAGCGCGATATTCTGTTCCCCTGCGCACAAAAGGCCTCTGTTATCGTGCGGGCATCGCCCGCGTGCAAATCGCCGTTTTGATTGCATGCTCCCGCGCCCTGTTGGAATGGAAAAACCGCCTACCCGCCCGGCAGAGCCAATCAGCGGATGAAGTTTGTCATAGCCGGTTCGGGCTCTTCGGGCAGCTCCAGATTGCTCTGCTGCTTGCACTTGATCAGGTAGGCCATGTTGTTTGCCAGCACTTTGAGGGTGCGCACGCCCTCCTCATCCCGATAGACCTCCTCCGGCGTATTGCCGTGGATCTGATTCCAGTAGCAGGAAGAGACGATGGGCATTTGGTTGATGGTAAAATACTTGTTCAGCTGATCAAATGCTGCGCTGGCACCGCCCCGGCGGCAGCTGACGATGCTGGCCCCAAACTTCATTTTTAAAAAGCGCCGGTCCATGCTGTAGAAGAGACGGTCCAAAAAAGAAGTGGCTGCGCCCGTCGCACCGGCATAGTGCACTGCAGAGCCCACGATAAAGCCATCCGCCTCTTTCATCGCCTCTGCAACGGTATTGACCATATCCTGCCCATAGACGCATTTGCCCGTCTTCTTGCAGGAAAGACATGCCGTGCACCCAATCACCGGCCGATTGCCCACCCAGAACATCTGGCTCTCCACGCCGTTTTTCTCCAGCTGCTCTGCAATGATGCGCAGACCAGTATAGGTGCAGCCCTTTTCCCTGGGGCTGCCATTGAGCAAAATAACTTTCATGCTGTGTTTCCTCCTTTTATCCCGATATCTGTTTCAAGTGATATTTTTATTCTACCCATTGAAGCGCGCTTGAAGTCAAGCCCTGCCGCTTGACGCGCTCCCACTTTCTGATACAATAAAGACATCTTTATCAGGGAGGCCAGCATGGAAATTCGAAAGAGCACCGCGCAGGATTTGGAGCAGATCATGGCGCTATATGAGCAGGCCCGCGATTTTATGCGGCAGAGCGGCAACCCCAATCAATGGGGAAACGCCTATCCCAGCCGGGAGATGATCTCCGCCGATATTGCCGCGGGCAAGAGCTACCTTTGCCTGGAAGGCGGGCGCATTGCGGCCGTTTTCTATTTTGCCGTGGAGGAAGAACCAACCTACCGCGTCATCCAGCAGGGAAGCTGGCTTTGCCCGGGCCCCTATGGCGTTGTGCACCGCATCGCATCCAGCAGGGAAACTCGGGGCGCAGCCTCCTTTTGCCTCACATGGTGCTACCGGCAGTGCGGCAATCTGCGCATCGATACCCACCGGGAAAATATCCCCATGCAGCGCTGCCTTGAGCGCAATGGATTTTCCTATTGCGGCATCATTCATATTGCAGATGGAAGCGAGCGCATCGCTTTCCAGAAACCTCCCCAGAGAGAATCTGTGTAAAAGGGCAGGGGCGGCTTTTCATCATGGGCTTCGCCCCATATCTTATAATCGGATAGTGGCGCAGAAGCCAAATAAAAAAGAGCCGAACGGCTCTTTTTTATGAATGCTTTTACTGCCTTTTTATTTCAGCCAAATGCCTTTTGAGCACCAGGTTGATATACTGGGAAAGCGAGCGCGCATCCAGCTCTGCATAGAGGCGCATCTTTTCCAGGACATCTCCGGAAATGCTCAGCGTTTTGTTTCGCTTTTTCCCCCTGTTCCTCTCCACCGCCAGCTCCAGCTCCTCTGCGCCTATTTCGCCGCTCTCCACTTTCTGGATATGCCTGCGCAGGGTAATCGTAACATACCCCGAAACCGAGCGGTTTTCCCGCTCCGCGCATCGGCAAATTCCCCGCAAAACAGGTTCATCCAGCGAAAGCGTAACGCTAACTTTGAGCGGAAGCATGGTTTTCCGT
>USII01000031.1 GCA_900554725.1 uncultured Eubacteriales bacterium | reverse complement strand
CCATCGAGAAGCACTTAAAAATGAATCTTGGAGGTTGAGCTGTATGATTAAGGAATATGCCGGTCCTATTTTGGATGAAATCGGCAAGGCCTTAGAAGATCTGGATTACTCCGTCTTGTGGAAAATGGTCGCAGAGATCCACGGCGCAAACCGGATTTTCTTTCACGCCGTTGGCCGGCCGGAGCTTCCCATGAAGAACTTTGCCATGTATCTAAAGCATTTTGGCTATCGCGTTCATGTGGTGGGGGATGTGACTTGCCCGGCAATTAAGCCCGGGGATGTTTTCTTTGTGGTTTCCGGAACGGGAGAGACAAAAACTTCCCTCGGTATGGTCAAAAAATGCAAGGAGATTGGGGAAATCAAGGTGCTGCTCATGACGGCGGCGGAAAAATCGTCTATTGGGGAGCTGGCGGATCAGGTGCTTCGCGTCAACTGCCCTCTGCCAGGCGTGCCGAGCACGGTATCTTCGGTTCAGCCCATCGGAAGCCTGTTTGATGAATGCGTTTTATATGCGCTGGATTGGGCGCTGCGCGCCTGCATTCAGGAGCGCCTCGGAAGAAGAGATGGCGCTGGCCCAATGCATTCAAACCTGGAATAACAATCTGTCAAATTGAAGGAGAAACATCATGAATATCAAAGAAATTTCCCAAACAATCATGAATGAGATCGACGCCGCCACGCAGTATACGGATGAAGATACCCTGATTAAAGTGTTTGCCACCATCCATGGCGCAAACCGCATTTTCTTCCATGCCAACGGCCGCAGCATGCTCACCATCAAATACTTTGCGCAGCGCCTCATGCACCAGGGGTATCGCGTCTTTATTGTGGGAGATGTCGCGACGCCCGCTATCAAAAAGGATGATGCCCTGGTGGTGGTTTCGGCCAGCGGAGAGGAAAAGAATCTGATTACCGCAGTCAATACGGTAAAGGAGATTGGGGATATTCCTGTTATTCTCGTCACCGCAGCGGAAAAATCCACTCTGGCAGAGAAAGCGGATGTCATCGTCAAACTGCCGGTGCCCGTTCCCGGTTCGGCGGAGGATAAATCCATTCAGCCCATCGGCGCGCAGTTTGAACAGTCTGTGCTCTATATTATGGATGTGGGCATGAGCCACTATTTTATGGATCGCCTTGGCATCACGCTTGGGCCAACGCAGAACCCGCTTCATGCAAACCTTCAGTAGGCCTTTGGCATAAGGAGATAGCTATGATAAAAGAAATTTGCGCAAATGCTGTTGCCGGCACAAAGAAGGTTCTAGATGGGCTGGATTTTACGGCAATAGAGAAGATTGCAGATAGAATTATCAACTCGGATAATACTTTTGTAGTGGCCGATGTGGGGCGGCCGGGCCTGGCGCTCATGTGCCTGGCGCAGCGGCTGCGCCAGATGGGTATCCGCGCCTACCGGCTGGAAGAATCCCCGCCCACGCCTTCTGTGCACGAAGGGGATGTCGTGCTGATAGGCTCTGTCGATGGGGAAGATAAAACCTCCATTACCTTTATGAAAAAGGGCAAGGAACTGCATATCGACTACGATCTGTTCACCATGGCAAAGGAATCCACACTGCAAAAAGATGCCAGCGAGGTCGTCTATTTTGACTGCAAGGCGGAAAACGGCTTGATCGCGGAAGAGTATTTTGAGTTGGCGCTTTATGTTGTGTGCGATGCGATTGCCTTAAAAGTGCAGCAAAAGCTGGGCGTCAGCAAAGAGCGGATGCAGCGCGAACTGCCCAACCTCTACTAGAAAAGGAGGAAAAAACGATGAGCGAAGGAAAAAAGGTGCAGAGCGCGCACCTCACTTACCATGAAAGAAGGAAGTTCCACCAGGAACGCCTGGAGGAGATGAAGATAGTCGCCGAGTATATGGACGATGAGAAGCTTGTGGAGATTGCAGATAAGATAGATAAGGCAAACAGCGTGTTTGTTGTGGCGCTGGGCCGCAGCCGCATGAATATCATGGCCTTTGCCATGCGCCTGCGCCAGATGCGCATTCGCGCGCATGTGGTGGGCGATATTTCCACGCCCTCTATCCATAAGGGGGATCTCCTGATCATCGGCTCCTCTTCAGGGGAAACGGCATCCCTTGTCACCTTTGCCAAAAAGGCAGCCTCTTACGGTGTGGAGATTGCCCTGTTTACAGAGGCGGAAAAGTCTACTATTGGCGATCTCGCAAGCACGGTTTACCGGATGGATGCCGATCAGAGCCGGCTGAAAAAACCGACAGGGCTTTACGCGGAATATGCCATCGATTTGGCGTATAACTGCATTGTCATGTACCTGATGAAAAAGCGCGGGCTGACGCCTGAAAAGATGCAGGAAGAGCTGGCAAACCTCTATTAGAAAAGGAGAGAGCATATGGAGAGGATGATCAACGGTGTTCCCTATTCCACAATGGATCAGGTAACCGTAAAAGAAAATTTTAAGTACCATCTGGCCGCAGATGCTCTGAAGGAAGTCATGAAGCATTTTGACTATGAAAATCTTCAGCGAATTGCGGATATTATCGATGGCGCGAAGAATGTATTTGTTGCCGGCAGGGGGAGATCCCGCCAGACGGCGATGAACTTCGGACAAAGGCTGGCGCAGTTTGGAAAGAGCGTCTATGTCGTCGGCATGCCGACGGCCCCTTCTATTGGGAAAGGGGATGTGCTGGTGCTATCCTCCGGGTCGGGCAGCACGCCCACACTGGTGGATTTTGCCAAGACGGCTCTGGCCGAGGGCGCAAAAGTGGTGCTGTTTACGGCATCGCGCGGCGCCGAAGTGGCGAAGCTTGGGGCAGATACCTTCTATGTTTCAGACTATAATTACCAGGATGATTCGGGCGCGGACCGCGAGATCTATCAGCAAATCTATGCGTACTACGATTATCCGACAAACCTCGCGCAGGAAACGGTGCTGACCTATCTCATGCAGAAAAACGGCATCACCCGGGAGCAGGCAGAGGCAGAAAAGCCAAATTTGTTCTAGAGCAAAAGACCAGAAAAAAACCCTTGAAAATCAAGGGTTTTTTTATTCCGGCTGGCTCTGAGCATAAAACCCGCAGCCTACCCGCATCTGCGCAAAATGGACGCACGGTTTTGCATTTTCCTCTCTTTTTCCACCTTGCCCTCAGGCGTTTTTTGCGAGGAACGGAAAGCAGAGATGCGAAAAAGATATGTTTGTTGCGAAAATTGAAGGTATGTACTATAATTAGGCTTGTGAAAATGCAATTATGAGCTTTTAGAAAGGTCGCCTTTATGAAATTAATCATCCAGATCCCCTGCTATAATGAAGAACAGACCCTGCCCATGGTGTTTCGGGATCTGCCCCGAAGCGTGGAAGGAATCGATGAGATAGAGACGCTTATCATCGATGATGGCAGCACGGATGATACTGTCCGGGTTGCGCGGGAGCTTGGAGCCGATCATATTGTCCGTTTTCCAAATAACCGTGGGCTTGCCAAAGGGTTTATGGCGGGGCTGGATGCCTGCCTAAGGCTGGGCGCGGATATTATCGTCAATACAGATGGGGATAATCAGTATTACGGCGGGGATATTCCAGCGCTTGTGCGGCCTATTTTAGAGGGAAAAGCGGAAATGGTCATTGGGGATCGGGATACGGATAGCATCCCCCATTTTTCAAAACTGAAGAAGCGGCTGCAGAAGACGGGCAGCGGTGTAGTGCGCAAGGCCTCGGGCAGCAATGTGACGGATACTACAAGCGGCTTTCGGGCATATAGCCGGGATGCGGCGATGCGGGTAAATGTTACAAGCGAATACACTTATACCCTTGAGACGATCATCGATGCAGGGAATAAGAAGATGGGGCTTGCAAATGTCAAAATTCATACCAACGAGAAGCTGCGCGAATCCCGTCTGTTTAAGAGCATGTGGAGCTATATCAAGCGCTCTGCGGGAACCATCATCCGAGTCTACACTCAAAGAAAACCCATTAAGATTTTTCTGAGCATGGCGCTGCTGTTTTTGCTGGTTGGGCTGTTCCCTGCAATCCGCTATCTGTTCTTTTTCTTCCGGGGCGATCGAGACGGGCATATTCAGTCTTTGATTTTCGCGTCGATTTTTATCATGATTTCCGTGATGCTGGCAGTATTTGGGCTGTTGGCAGATATGATCTCCACAAACCGCAAGGTGGTGGATGAAGTGCTGTATCGGGTGAAAAAGTTGGAATACGAGCGCGAGGCTTGCGTCCAGGATAAGGAAAGGGCCAAAAAGTGAGAAAAAAGTTGGAACGCTTAGTGGTAATAGGGCCGGTATATCCTTATAAAGGCGGAATTTCACACTATACGGGGTTGCTTTGTAAAAATCTGCGGGAACGCTATGAAGTGCTGATGGTCTCCTATTCCATGCAATATCCAAAGATCTTGTTCCGCAGAGAGCAGCGCGATTATAAGAACGATTCTTTCCAGGTTCCCGATACAAAGTTCTGGCTGAACACAGCCAATCCGCGAAGCTGGAGAAAAACAGCCAAAGAGGTGAAAAAATTCGAGCCGGACCTGGTAATTTTTCAGTGGTGGCATCCCTATTTTGCGCCCTGCTACCGAAGCCTTGCAAAGAAGCTTGGGGGCATAAAAATCCTCTTTCTTTGCCACAATGTTTTTCCGCATGAGCGGTTTTTGCTGGACAGGCAGCTTTGTCGCAGCGCCTTGCGGCATGGGGATTATTTTATCACACATTCCAAAAAGGACGCCGAGGATTTGCGCACGATCCGCCAGGATGCAAAGTGTTTGGTGGCAGTGCACCCGACCTATGATGCATTTTTATTTCAGGGGCTTTCACGCGAGAAGGCGCGGCAGATGCTGGGCCTTGCGCAGGATGAGCAGGTATTGCTGTTTTTCGGCTTTGTGCGCGGGTATAAGGGGCTGAAGCACCTCATTGCGGCATTGCCCGGGATAAGGAAAAAACTGCCCCGCGCCCGGCTTCTGGTTGTGGGCGATTTTGCGGGCAATAAGCAGCAGTATCTGGATATGATAGAGAAGGAACGGGTTGGGAAGGCCATCTCAATTTATGATGGATATATTCCAGATCGGGAAGTGGAGCAGTATTTTGCGGCCAGCGATCTGGTGGTTCTGCCGTATGAATCCGCCACACAAAGCGGAATTGTGCAGATTGCATATGGATTTGAGCGCCCAGTTGTGGCGACTCAGGTGGGCGGCTTGGCGGATGTCGTTTTGGATGGCCGCACAGGCTTTCTGGTTCCTCCCTTCCAGCCTGAACAGCTGGCAGAGGCAGTCAGCCGTTTCTTTTTGGAGAACCGCGCGCAGGAATTTGCGGAAAATATCCGAAAAGAGGCGGACCGCTATAGCTGGGATCGGATGAGAGAGGCGATTGAAAAACTTTGGGAGGAAGATACATGCGCGTTTTCGTAACGGGCGGTGCCGGCTTTATTGGGCGATATGTCGTGCGGGAGCTGCTGGAGAAAGGGTATGATGTTACCTGCCTGGTGCGGGAGCAGACGAACTTAAAGGATATGCCTAAGGGCATTCAGTTTGTCTTTGGGGATATTACAAAAAAAGATACGCTAAAGGGCCTGAATGAGGGCATGGATTATGTGGTGCACCTTGCGGCCATGGGGCATGTTTCCGCAGTCTCGGAGGCGGCCTATCAGCAGTTTGTTTCTATCAATGAAGAGGGAACGCGCAACCTGATAGAGGAATTCAGGCAAAGCGGGCAACTGAAGAAATTTGTTCAGTTTTCCAGCACAGCCGCAATGGGTCCCATTGGCCTTCCTGTTTTGGATGAAAATTCCAAGCCAAATCCGCTGACGCCCTACCAGAAAAGCAAATATAGAAGTGAATGCGTCATGCGGGAAGCATTTGAGAAGTTCTCGTTTCCCTCTGTGGTAGTGCGGCCCTGCATGGTTTATGGCCCGGGGGGCCAGGGGGAATTCCACAAATTTTGCCGGCTGATGAAAAAGGGGATTTTCCCAAAAGTGGGAAGAGGGAAAAACCTCACGCCGCTGGTGCATGTGCAGGATATCGCCCGGGGAGCTGTGGCCGCTATGGAGCAAGGCAGGCCGGGGCAGACATATCTGCTCGCCTCCTCTTCCTCTATCCCTATGGACGAGATGCGCAGCTATATTATGGAAGGGCTGCAGGAAAAGGCGCCGTATCTTTATATTCCAGTTTGGGCCGCGCTCTGCGGGGCAAAATGTCTGGAGGTGCTCTGTCGGGTTTTGGGTAAAGACCCCCCGGTAACCTATCGGAACATAAAATCTACGGTGACAGATAGGACATTTGATATTTCCAAAGCCAAAGCTGAGCTTGGCTATGCTCCGCAAGTAGGGTTTCGGGAAGGAATTCTGCAAACGGTGGCATACTATAAGCAGCATGGGCTTCTATAAGGAGGGGCAATGGGCAAAATCGTTGCGCTGCAGATCCCAAGAGCAGAGGAAGTAAAGCAGGCTTATCAGAATATCATTGGGCAGTTTGCAGGGCTATCCGGCATTGTGCGGCCGGGCAGCAGGGTATTGCTCAAGCCCAATTTTGTTGCGCCTTTTGAAAAGGCAACAACCAATAAAGCCATTTTGGAATGCATTTTAGAAACGGTTCTGGATTTGGGTGGGAAGCCGATCGTGGCAGAAACTTCCGGTTTTGAATTTTCCACGGATGCGACAATCCGCATCCTCGGTATAGACGAGCTTTGCAAAAAATATGGTCTTTCCTTTCTCAATTACGAGGAGGAAGAGTTTATTCCGGTGCGCACGGAAAACCCCCGCGTTCGGGAATACCTTCTGCCCAAAATGGCAATGGAGGCGGATGTCATCATCAACTTGCCGCATTTAAAAGGCCATTCGCTGACAAAAGTTACCTTCGGCATCAAAAATCTGTTTGGTTTGCTGCATAAGGATACGCGGCGAAAAATCCATGCGACGGATCTGGATAGGGGCATTGCCGAGCTTTTGCGTATCGTTCATGTGGATTTTACGCTGGTGGACGGATTGTGGTGCCAGCAGAATGCAGTATATGCCAAGCCCAGCTATCAGGGGATTCTGCTTGCAGGAGATGACCTCTTGCAGACAGACCTGGCATGTTGCCGGATTTATGGCGTAGAGCCCGAGCAGATTGGGCATATTGCACTTTGCGGCGGCCAAAAGCCGGATATCCTCTATCTGAGCCAGGTAAAGCCCCTCCATACGGATTTAACCCAAAGAGAAGCGCATTTTGCAAGCCAGAATAAAAAGTACAAGATGGTTTACCAGGTGGATCGGGCAATGCACAAGCTTATCGGGAGATCTATTTTGCCCTATGTGCATTACTATCTGGGAATTCGCCCGGCCATCGATGCGGCCAGGTGCACGCGCTGCGGGCTCTGCGAGAAGGCCTGCCCGGTAGGAGCCATAAAAAATGGCAAGATTCAGGCGAAAAAGTGCATGCAAGTGCGGTGCATGCGGTGCCTGGATGCATGCCCGAAGGGCGCGATTGCGCTGAAAGGAACGCATCAATGAACAGGCAGAATTTGCGAGAAAAATACCCCATTGGCCCATTTGAGGAGCAGCTGGAAAGAATTCTAAAGGGAATTCCCAAACAGAAGCCCCTCATTCTCATTCAGGGTGGATATGGAAAAAATAATACGGGGGATGATGCGCTGCTGTTGGCCATCCGCCAAAAGGTGTTGGAGATTGTGCCTGGGGCGCATATTGTGGCGCTTTGCCACGGACCGGAAAATGTGCAGAAGCTTTATGGCATCGAGGCGGCCTATTTTACAGATAAGAAGACGCGTAAGCTGTTGCGCACCTGCGATGCGCTGATCATCGGCGGCGGAGGGATTGTCAATAAAATCAACACCTATTCCGGCCTTAAGGTATTTAAGATTTTTGATCCCAAAGGAAAATTTCTGTTTTTCACGGCGCTGTTTACCAAGCTGCGCAAAAGGCCTGTGGTGTTCTATGTTGTGGGGATGACATCCATTCCGGATGCTCTGGTGCGCTTTTTAATGAAGCGCACACTGGGGCGGGTGGATTTGCTCGCGGTGCGAGATCCAGTCTCCTATCAAATTGCCGGGGAGATTGCGCCCAGGCGGCAAATTTTTCTCTGCCACGACCCTGCCCTCAACTACCGGCCGGCAGTGCCTGCAAATATCCAGCCGGTTTTGGAGCAGGCGGGCGTGCGGGAAGGGCAGGAATATATTGTTTTTAATGCGCGCTTTGTGCTGGATGAGGCAGTCAATGCCGGTGCGCGCGCAGCGATAGCGGCAGTCATTGCGGCGCTGAGCCGGCAGATGCCGGAAAAGAAGATCATTCTTCTGCCCATCAGCATGCACCCAAGCAAGCGGCTGGAAGACGATTTGCAGTGCCTGAGAGAAATTCAGGCAGCGGCAGCAAAGCAGGGCGGGAGCTCTCACCTGCTGGAGCGCTACCTGCATCCGGCAGAGACGCAAGCGCTGCTGGCCGGATGCAGCGCACTTGTGATGACGCGCCTGCATGGGCTGATTTTGAGCTTTGACGACACAGTGCCTACGGTAGTACTGGCCTATGATCATAAAGTAGAGGAATTTGCCAAAATGGCAGGATATGCCCACATACTGGATTACAGCACGCTGACAGCCGGCCAGCTGGCTGGCGCAGTGGGTGATTGCCTCGGAAGGGAGCTGCATGTTTAAAGGCGTTTTGTGGCATACGATAGGAAAGATTCTGTTTTTGCTGAGCAGCTATGCCATTCACTTTTTTTTGGGCAAAGCGCTTTCCCCGGCAGAATACGGCGTTGTAGGCACGATTATCACCATTTTGGATTTCGATTATCTGTTTCTAAATAACGGTGTGCGCCAAAGCATCTCCAAAGCGCTGGCAGGCGGCGCATATGATAAAAGGGATGTCGTAAAAAAAGGGATATTCTTTCAGCTTCTGATGGTGGCGCTGGTGTTTGGCATCAACTTTTTTGGCGCACCGGCCATCGCCTCCCTGCTTGGGGATGAGAGCCTTGCGGGCTATATTCGGTATGCGGCGTTTATCATTCCCTTTACAGGGATCTATTTTGCCGGTTTAGGCGTCTTTAACGGGATGCAGGCCTTTTCGCTGGAAGCGGGGATTATCTCCGTGTATCCTATCTTAAAGCTGGCAGTCATCCCGCTGGTGGCGTTTGTCTTTGCAGATCCCGTCGTGGGGACAGAAGCCGGTTTCTTTTTTGCCGCAGCGGCAATCTGCGGGGTGACGGTGTGGTTT
>USII01000030.1 GCA_900554725.1 uncultured Eubacteriales bacterium | reverse complement strand
GTAATGGAGATCATGGTGATGCCAAGGCTCATGCAGACTTTCGCTTTTTCAGGCTTTTCGCGGTTTACAATTCCCATGATGCCGGCAATGAGGTCGATAATCACGGTGGCGCAGGAGAGAAGGACGGCCACAAGCAGAAGCACGCCCAGTGCGCCAAGGGAAAGAGCCGGTGTGAGAAGGACAAAGGTTGGGATAAGAACAATCAGACTGATGACGCTAAAGATAACCAGCAAAATTCCGACAACCAACAAAAGTGTTTTGCCCGGTGCATTTGTTTGATTCATGATAAAGAACTCCTTTAAATTTATGATGACTTAATTGTAACTTATTTATGAACAAATATCAATCACCAAGGAGCAGGAAAACAAATATTTTACTTTTTTCCGGCGCGCTTTTCACTTTCCTGCTCTGCAAGCACGCTCTGTTCCAGCCGCTTTGCGAATTCCTTCTCCAGCCCCAAATCCCAAAGCAGGCTGCTCGCAACATATTTATCCCGGATCTCCCGAGTGCCCAGGAAAGCGCTTTTCACCTGCCGGGCAGAGATGCCCAGATCGCCCGAAAGAAGGGGCATTTGCGCCTGATGCATGATGTTATAGATAAAGCTGTAGGAAGGAACCTCCTGCTCTATGATATTTAAAATCTCGTCCCAGTGTTCCATAATCCTGCAAAGGCGCCGGGCGTGCTTTTGAGGATCGTTTTTATGCAGGCGCTTTTCTGCCGCAATGATCTCCCCTGCGGCCGAGCCGAAATAGCTGGGCATCTCCGCCTCCCATGCCGCCTGGCTAAAGCAGCGCATATGCTCCTGGGCCCGGAGCTTATCCGGGCGAACCTGGCGAATCCATTCGTACAGCCGCGCGGCAAGAAGCGTGCCCACGCCCACCTGAATTCCATGAAGGTCGCATTCCTGCCCCTGCTGAAGGGCGAGCATTTCCCACATATGGGAAAAATAGTGCTCGATGCCCGAAGCCGGGCGGGAAAGGCCGGCAAAGCTCATGGCAATCCCCGAGAGGATGAGGGCCTCGGCCACATTGCCCACAGCATCCAAATCCCGTGCAAGCAGCTTATCTGCCTGGGCGACGGTTCTCTTAAGCGAGTTGCGCACCATCTGGGCAATTTCGGGGCAGTAGTATTCCCCTGTAACCAGGTGGGAGATGCGCCATTCGCAGATGGAGATATATTTTGCAAGGGCATCGCCCAGGCCTGCCTGGAGCATGCGCATAGGCGCAGCCGCCATAATCTGTGTATCCGCGATGACCCCGATAGGGCAGGGGCAGGGCAGGCTCACTTTTACTCCTCCCACGATCATGGAGCCGGAGGCAGAGGCAAAGCCATCCATGCTGGGCGCTGTGGCGATGAGAATGCTGCGCTTGCCCACGGCAGCGGCCAACATCTTGCAGAGATCGTTGATAACGCCGCTGCCCACTGCCAAAATGCAATCGCAGGATGCGTCAAAGCGCATGCAAAGCTCACCCAGCGCGGCTTCATCCGGCTCTGGCCGCCCCTCTCGCAGCACCAGGGCCTCAAAGGGAATTCCAGCATCCTTTAGAAGCAGGCGTGCCTGCTCTCCGGCGGCTTTTTGGGTATTGGGATCTGAAACGAGAAAAGGCCGCTCCAGGCCCGCCCGCCTTAAAAGATCGGGCAGCCTGGCGATTGCCCCCGGGCCCAGCTCCAGATATGCGAGCTGCGTTTGATGCCGCCTGCCGCAGGAACAGCCATCTATGCTGCCCTTTTGCAGGATATCCGAAATGCTCATGCTGGAAAGCTCCATTTTTCTTTCTCCTTCTTTTTCTTCTTTTCTTTCAGTATACCGGCCCGGGCGCAATCGGACAAGGATTTTCTGTATCGGGAGAAGAATAGTAACCTAAGGGTGCCTGAGGCGCAAAAAGCGCTCGTGCAGGCGAAGCAAATGGGGAGGAAGAATATGAAGGCAAGCGAGCTGATGGAAGAGCTTTTGGGCTGGGCAGAGCGGAGAATTTCTCCGACGGTGGATACCTGCAAGGCGGGAGATCCCAAAAAGCAGGTAAAGCGGGTGGGAACCTGCTTTATCGCAACGCCAAATGTCATTGCCCGGGCGGCCGCCTGGGGGGCAGACCTGCTTATTACCCACGAGCCCACCTACTACGACCATTGGGATGAGCAAGAAGGAAGAGAACAGGAGCGCGTGCGGAGCATCAAAAAAACGCTGATAGAGCAGAGCGGCATGGTGCTCTGGCGCTGGCACGATCATCTGCATGAGCGCATGCCCGATGGTATCATAGAAGGGCAGCTGAAGGCTCTTGGCTGGAAGGGCGCCTACGATGGGCGATTTGAGTTTTTGCTGGAAGAGGCGCAAAGCCCGCGGCAGATCAAGGCGCAGCTGGAGGAAAAGTGGGGCGCGGAGCATATCCGCATGGTAGGCGCTGTGGATGCGCCGGTAAAAAAAATCGCCATGCTCATCGGCTGCCCGGGGGAGGAGCGCATGATGAGAGCCCTGGAAGGGGATGCCGAACTGCTCATTGGCGGGGAAGTTTGTGAATGGAAGTGCGGGGAATATGTGCGCGATGCGGCGCAGCTCGGCCTGAAAAAGGCCATCCTCATCTGCGGCCATGTGGCCAGCGAGCGTGCCGGCATGGAGCATGCCTGCCGGCTGATTGAGCAGGCGCATCCCGAGCTTTGCTGCCAGTATTTTGAATGCGGGGAAATTTACCAGAGCGACGAGATAAAAGGTCAGGCTTGACTTTTTTGCCCGCACATGATAATGTGGTCTTAGAAAGAAAAAAGGATCCGTGACTGACGGTTTTTGGTGGGGCACCACCAGGGAGCGGATTCTTAAAAAGGCCGACCGTCTGGGCAGCATCTGTTAAGATGTTGCCCTTTTTGATCCTGCGCAGCTGCGCAGTGCAGAAAAAAGGGCAATCGGGTTTGCCGGCAAAAGCCGCCGGCAGAAAGGGGCACAACAATGCAAAAGGATGCATGGAGAGGGTTTGCGGGAACGCAGTGGAAGGAAAAAGTGGATGTGCGGGATTTTATCATCCAGAACTATCGTCCGTATGAGGGGGATGAGAGTTTTCTTTCGGGGCCGACAGAGCGCACAAAGCAGGTTTTGGAGCAGGTGCAGGCGCTGCAAAGGGAGGAAATCGCCCGGGGCGGCGTTTACGATGTGGATACTAAAACAGTCATCACTCCCACAGCCTTTGGCCCGGGGTATGTGGATAAGAAAAGAGATCTGATCGTCGGCCTTCAGACGGACGCCCCTCTGAAGCGCGCCTGCAATCCCTTTGGCGGGATGCGCATGGTGCGCGAGGCATGCGAGGCATACGGCTACCATGTTTCAGAGGAAATCGAGCGGGCCTTCCGCTACCACAAAACGCATAACGACGGCGTGTTCGATGCCTATACCCCGGAAATCAAAAGGGCGCGGCATTGCGGCCTGATTACCGGCCTGCCGGACGCCTATGGCCGGGGGCGCATCATCGGGGATTATCGCAGAGTCGCCCTCTATGGGGTGGAGCGGCTGATTTGGGAGAAGCAGCAGGATCGGCAGGCGTTGGGCCAAAAGGTGCTCCTGGGCGAGCAAATTCGCGATCTCGAGGAGCTGACCGACCAGATTGCGGCGCTCCTTGATATGCAGAAGATGGCAGAGGCCTATGGCTATGATATTTCCCGCCCGGCGCAGAATGCAAAAGAGGCGGTGCAGTGGCTGTATTTTGGCTATCTGGCTGCCATTAAGGAGCAGAATGGCGCGGCCATGAGCTTGGGGCGCGTCTCCACATTTTTGGATATCTATTTTGAGAGGGATTTTGAGGAAGGAGTTCTCTTTGAAGAGCAGGCCCAGGAGCTGATGGACGATTTTGTGCTCAAGCTGCGGCTGGCGCGGCACCTGCGCACCCCAAGCTATAACAAGCTGTTCGGCGGCGATCCCATGTGGATTACAGAGGCCGTGGGCGGCATGGGGGAGGATGGCCGCACGCTGGTTACCAAAAACAGCTTCCGCATGCTGCACACCCTCTATAACCTGGGGCCGGCGCCCGAGCCCAACCTTACGGTGCTCTGGAGCGAGGCTCTGCCGGAAAACTGGAAACGGTTTGCGGCAAAGGTCTCCTGCGATACCGATGCCATCCAGTATGAGAACGACGATGTCATGCGCCCGGTTTACGGGGATGATTATGCCATCGCCTGCTGCGTATCGGCCATGCAGGTGGGCAAGCAGATGCAGTTTTTCGGCGCGCGGGCAAACCTTGCAAAACTTCTGCTCATGAGCCTAAACGGCGGCCGGGATGAGAAAAAGAACGAACAGGTGGGCCCGGTGCACGAGCCCTATGCCGGGGAATACCTGGAATATGAAAAGGTGCTGGAGCTGATGGATTTTTACCGTCCCTGGCTCGCAAAGACATATGTCAGCGCCATGAACATCATCCACTATATGCACGATAAATACGCCTATGAAAAGAGCCAGATGGCGCTGCACGATAGCCGGGTGCACCGCTTTATGGCCTTTGGCATCGCGGGCATGAGCGTGCTTGCGGATTCGCTTTCGGCCATCAAATATGCCCGGGTGCGCTGCATTCGGGATGAGCAGACGGGCCTTATCATAGATTTTGAGATAACCGGAAGCTACCCCGCTTTTGGCAATGACGATGATCGGGTGGATGGCATTGCCTGCGAACAGGTGGAAAAATTTTACCGGGAACTGAAAAAGAACCCGTGCTACCGCAATGCCGAGCATACCCTCTCCATTCTCACCATTACGAGCAATGTCATGTATGGCAAGAAAACGGGCGCCACACCGGATGGAAGAAAAGAGGGAGAGCCGTTTGCGCCAGGGGCGAACCCCATGGCGGGCAGGGAGAAGAACGGCGCGCTGGCGGCGCTCAACTCCGTCGCCAAGCTGCGCTATGATATCTGCCGGGATGGCATTTCCAATACTTTTTCCATCGTCCCCGCGGCGCTTGGAAAAACGAAGGGCGAGCAGGTGCAAAACCTCGTCTCCATGCTGGATGGGTATTTCCTGCAAGGCGCGCACCACATCAATGTCAATGTGCTCAACCGCGAAACGCTGATGGATGCCTATGAGCACCCGGAAGAATACCCCACCCTTACCATCCGCGTCTCGGGATACGCCGTCAACTTCGTGCGCCTCTCCCGCGAGCAGCAGAGGGAAGTGATCAGCAGAACATTCCATACGGCGGTATAGAAAAAGAGGAGGGGGGCATGGCCGATTTGCGGGAAAATAAAAAAGAGCGCTGCCTTCCGGGCGGCGCTGCAAAG
Source organism: uncultured Eubacteriales bacterium (assembly GCA_900554725.1). Classification (GTDB taxonomy): domain Bacteria; phylum Bacillota; class Clostridia; order Christensenellales; family Christensenellaceae; genus QANA01. The sequence goes on along the minus strand of USII01000030.1, from coordinate 4,051 downwards.
CCCCTTGGGCAGGTGCACTCCTTTGAATCCATGGGCGCGGTAGATGGCCCGGGGCTGCGATTCGTCATATTCATGCAGGGCTGCCCTCTGCGCTGTATCTACTGCCATAATCCGGATACTTGGGAATTTTCCGGCGGAGAGGCATATACGCCCGGGGAGGCGGTGGAAAAGGCGATGCGCTTTTCCGCATACTGGAAGCAGGGCGGCGGTGTGACGATTTCGGGGGGAGAGCCCCTCATGCAGCCGGAATTCTGCGCGGAAACATTCCGCCTGCTGCGGCAAAAGGGGGTCCATACGGCGCTGGATACTTCCTGCGCAGGAGATTTGGAAAAGGCGCGGCGGGTTCTGGAGCAGACAAGCCTTGTGATGGCGGATGTCAAGTTCCTCTCCCAAAAGGAGTATCAGCGCTATACCCGGGGAAGCTTTGAACAGGTGGATGAATTTTTAAGGTTGACGCAGAGCATGGGTGTCCCGCTTTGGGTGCGGCATGTGGTTGTGCCCAATCTTACAGATGCCCCGGAGCACATTCGGGCGCTGGGGGCATATGTGCGGCAGTTTTCCAATTTGGAAAAGATAGAGCTGCTGCCCTTCCGCAAGCTGTGTCTTCCAAAATATGAGAACCTGGGCATTCCATTTTTGCTGCGCGATACGCCGGAAGCCGGGGAAGAGCAGGTGGAGGCGCTGCGCGGCCTGCTGGAATAGCAGTGGGCGCCCTGATTAGGCGGAATATGGTGCTGCGCAAAAAAGCCGGGCATAAAAAAGCAGGGCCTAGCCCTGCTTTTTTATTTCGCCCCGTACTGCCAGCGCTGCTGGCGCATGGTGGTAATGGCATCTGAAATGAGCCCCGTCAGAATTTCCAGCATCTGCTGCCCTTTTTCCATGCTTGCCTTGGTAGGGTCGCCGGTAGCGCCGGTTTTGGTGATCTCCCCAATATCCCAGATGATCGTCGCCTTATCCATATCGATCACCCCCTGGGGAACCTGCGCTTCCGCTTTGGAAAGATCCACCAAGTCCGGCCGGACGGCCATCATAATGGAGGTTTCCCCCTCGCCGCCATGGCCCAGCCCGTTCCAAACCTTAAAGCGATCCCCCATGATGGGGCCCACTTTTTCCCACCATGCCGGCAGGAAAAGGATGCGGGCATCCTGGTGGCGGTTTTTGACATTGCGCGCCGCGATTTCCAAAGCGGGGATATTGCCGTCGTGCCCATTTAGGAGATAGAGGTGCGTGATACCGTTGGCAATCAGGCTCTCCAGTACATCCTCTGCCACGGCCTGCACGGTCTCAAAACGAAGGGTGAGGGAGAGCGGAAAGCGGTTATAGTGAATAGAAGTACCGTAAGGCAGGCAGGGCACGACGATTACATCCTCCAGCCGCTCTGCGACTCTGCGCGCCACTTCTGTGGGAACAAAATAATCCGGCCCAAGGGGGCAATGCCAGCCATGGCTTTCGCAGGAGCCAAACGGCACAATTGCGACAACATCCTGCCTGTGCTCCAGCAGCTGCTTTACCTCCAGTGCGGAAAATTCGTTTAAAAATACCTTTTTGCCCATGAAAAACGCCTCCTGTTTTTTCCCATTTTAACACCTTGGCTTTTTTTTAACAAGGAAAAAAAGGCCGAGCGGCGAATTACCCTAGTAGCAAAGGAGATGAGCGCATGCTGGATTTGAAAAACTATCGGAAACTTTTGGCGGCGTATGAGAAGGATGAAGAGGCGACAGCGTTTTTGCTGTCCTGCGCCCGGGCCTTTATGGATTATGCCCATGCCATCTACGATAAGGAACTGGCGCAATACGCCTATTCAAAGGAAAATACGCAGCAGAGCACATTACGGGCCACGATGAGGGAGCTGGATAACGCCATTTCGGCTGCGCACGAGCTGGTTTTGGCCAATGGCTCGGGCTTAAACCGCATGGCAGCCAAGGTGGGCATGCCCGCCATCTACCGGGAGGCGGGGGCACAGAGGGAGCCTATTTTAAGCTTTGTAGCGGAGGTTCTGGAAGCTTATCATTCCGCCCGGTAAAGGAAGCGTAGGGGTGTCTGCATAGGGATGCGGCGCGGTATGCCAGCGCTGTCAGCGCCAGCACCGCCAAAGCACAGAAAAGAGCATATGCCAGATCGCCCAGCTGAAAGGCTCCGCCGCGCAGGAAGTTCATGGGAATGCCCTGAAGAAGGTAGAAATATAAGGAGCGCTCTCCCAGCCAGTGCAGTGGTTTGCAGCGCAGGGGAAACACTGCGAAAAATAGGAAAAATGCCGCCGTCGCCGAGAGGATGGAAAACATCTTGTGCAGGGAGGGAAGGTTCAGGAAGGGCTCTCTAAAAAAGAGACAGAGCAGCCACGCCCCAAGGGAAAAAAGCAGCAGCGTGCTGCACGGCCTGCCGTGGCAGAATGCGCCCAGAAGCAGGGCCGGGCAGGAGAGGTACCACCACGGCCCATACCCAAGCCGGATGCAGAAAAGCGCATAGCCCAGAAGGAAAAGGCCAAAAACCAGAAGGGCAGAGGCGCGCTTTTTGGCGATACGCAGACAAAACCCAAAGGTGGGCAAAAGCAACAGTGCGCTCAAGGCATACCAGGAAAAGGGCAGAAATGGGTCTCCAAAAAGCTGGGAGGAAAGGATCTCCAAAAGGGAGATGCTCCTTCCGGAAAGGGTGCAGCAGAGGGCGTAAAGGCAAGTGGCTGCTGCATAGGGCAGGCCGATTTTGCAAAGCTGCCGCCGCGAAAAGCCTTTGAGATACTGCTGGCCGCGCTCTGCAAACTGGGCAGATAGGCCATAGCCTGTAAGAAAGAAAAATCCCGCGACAAAGTAAAAGCCAATCGAGCCAAACGGCCTAAGAAAGGCAAGCTGTGTGCGCTGCGCCAGATGGTGCAGCAGAATGCCGAGGCATAAAATTCCCTTGATGCAGCAGGATGATTCCCTAGATAGGGAAAACAAAAATTTCTGTTTCATAAAAAGCCCTCCTTCCAGTAGAGTTAGTCTACCGGAAAAGAGGGCTTTTTATCGGAATATTTTGGTGAGAATTTCTTACGATTTTCTTACGATTCCTCCTGCCGGGGCTCCTCGGCCAGGGGAAGGTATGCGCAAAATTCGGTATATCGGGCGTTGCTGCCAGCGCAAATGCGGCCGCCGTGAAGTTCCACAATCTGCTTTGCAATGGCAAGCCCCAGGCCCGCACCGCCCGTGTGAGTGCCGCGGGAAGAATCTGCCCGGAAAAATTTTTCAAAAATGCGGTCCGGATTCTGCTGCTGTATTTCAGGGCCAATATTGCGCACGATCACGCTGGCCTGCGTTTGGCTTTGATACGAATGGCCGTATCGGGATAGGCATAGGCTGCCGCATTGCGCAGCAGGTTATCAAATACGCGCGCAAGCTTATCCGCATCTGCCGTCACAAGAATATCCGGCTCGATCTGCGTTTCGCAGCGCAGGCCACGCTCCAAAAGGACGGGGAAAAATTCATCCGCCATTTGAAGGAGCATGCGTGAAAGGTTCAGCCTGCCGCGCTCTAGCTGTACGCTGCTCAGGGTAAACCGGGTGATCTCAAAAAATTCGTTGACCAAATCCTCCAGGCGATACGCCTTTTTTAGCGCGATGCCCGTATATTTGGCGCGCTGGGCAAGGGGCATATCCGGCGCCTCTTCCAGAAGCGAAAGATAGCCGATAACAGAGGTGAGCGGGGTTTTAAGGTCGTGAGCCAGGTAGACAACCAGGTCGTTTTTGCGCTGTTCGGCCTTGGCAGCCTGCCAGCGGCTTTGTAGGATGGCCTGCCGCGCCTGTTCCAGCTGGAGCGAGAGCTCGCGCATCTCATCTGGAAAAGTGGGAAGAGGCGCGCTCTGATCTGCCAAAACCCCAATGCCGGAACACAGCGCGCCCATATGCAGAAGCTGGCGGCGCAGGGCGAAAAACAGGAAGAGAAAAATTCCCGCGAAATAGAGAATCCAAACCCCAACAAGGGGAACGACCAGGTGAAAAACCAGGGCGCTCATGGCGGACCAGAAGAGTGAATATATCCAGAAAAGCGAGCCCCAGCGGAAAAACCCCAAAAGCCAGAAG
>USII01000029.1 GCA_900554725.1 uncultured Eubacteriales bacterium | reverse complement strand
GTCGATTACCTTCATATCCTCCGCGCTGATCTCAAAATCGAACAGCTCGCTGTTCTGGATGATGCGGTTCTGATGCACAGATTTGGGAATGACCACAACGCCATTCTGCAGCTCCCAGCGCAGAACCAGCTGTGCCACAGATTTCCCGTATTTTTCCGCCAGTTTTTTGAGCGTCTCGCTCTCGAAGATAGCGCCCTGGGCCAGCGGAGAATACGCCTCATACTGAATGCCCTTCTCTTTGCAGTAGGCCTGAAGCTCTTTCTGCTGATAGAACGGGTGATACTCCACCTGCAGCACATGCGGCACAATATCGCTGTTTGCGATGACATTGTCGATGTGCTCCGCATAGAAGTTGGAAACGCCAATTGCGCGAACTTTGCCATCCCGATACAGCTTCTCCAGCGCATGGTAAACTTCCACATATTTATTCTGCTTGGGCAGCGGCCAGTGGATCAGGAACAGATCGAGGTAGTCCGTTTGCAGATCTTTCAGCGTCTGCTCGCAGGAGGCAATTGCATTTTCAAAGGAATGCACAGGCCCAAAGAACTTGGAAGTGACAAACAGGTCATGCCGGCTCACGCCGCACTCCTTGATTCCCTTGCCCGTCTGCACTTCGTTTTCATAAACGGCCGCCGTATCGATATGCCGATACCCCGCTTCTACGGCCCATTTGACCGCATATTCCGCATCGTTGTTCTCTGCCTGCCAAACGCCAAGGCCCAGCCAGGGCATCAGAACACCGTTGGACAGCCTAGTCACATCGTTGATAGACTTTAACATGTTTGTTTCCTCCGTTTTCTGTTTTCTATTTTCGCATCTCAATGAAAATTGATAGTTCTATTTTAGCACACTCACTTTATAAGTACAACTACCAAACTTGTTCCCGCTCCAAAAATCAACTATAATAGAAGAAAAACGATCGGGGGATATTATGAAAACCATTGCTACAAACCGTGCGCCCGCGGCCATCGGCCCTTATTCTCAGGCCAAAGTCGTGGGAAACCTTGTCTTTACTTCCGGGCAGCTTCCCCTGGATGCTGCCAGCGGGGAATTTGCAGGAGAGGATATCTCTTCCCAGGCACACTGCTCCATTCAGAACCTGGAAGCCATTCTAAAAGCAGCCGGATCCAGCCTGGAAAATGTCATCAAAACCACCTGTTTTCTGGCGGATATGGCCGATTTTGCCGCATTTAACGCCGTATATGAGAAGTACTTTTCGAAAAAGCCGGCGCGCTCCTGCATCGCCGTAAAAGAGTTGCCAAAGGGCGCGCTCTGTGAAATAGAGGCCATCGCGGAAATCTGAGGCGCTGCCTCTCAGGGCACAAAAAGGGCGGGGAATCCAAAGCTCCCTGCCCTTTCTTTTTTCTTTTGTTAATATTCCAAACTGCCCAGCCACTGGGCAATCTCCGCATATTCTCCTTTCTTTGGGTGTATTGCCGCACAAAGATCCGCCGCACAAAAACGCACCCCTACAAGCATCCCTGCCAAATTTTCCGCAAGATCGGGATCCAGGGCATCGCTGAATACCTGGGCGTGGCTCACATGCGCCTGGCGGAAAGAGAGCAGCACCTGCACTTCTCCCCATGAGAACCGCTTGCGCAGCTCCAGATCAAAACGCGGGGCCTGCCCCAGCCGCCACTGCCAGGAGGAATGCTTCTCATAAAGCTCTTCTATTTCCCTGCGCGCGGCCGGCCCCAGTTCCCAATTCTGAAAGCTGCCATATTCCGCTGCAAAGGACTGCTTCAGCGCCTCTATCATCTTATCTGCCGTAATCTCGCCATTGAGCTCGCAGAGATTGCAAACCCGGGAGCGCACCGAGGCGATTCCCTTGCTTTTCAGCTTTTCATCCGAAACATTTAAATACCCCGAAAGCCTTGCGAGATCTGCGGATAAAAGCAGAGTTCCATGGTGCTGGCGCCCCTCTGCGCGTATGCAAAATGCATTGCCGGAAAACTTTCGGCCCTCTGCCAGGAGATCGTTGCGGCCGCTGAATTCCGCCCTGATTCCAAGCTTCTGCACAGCCTTTAGGATAACCCCCATCTGGCGCTGCACATCGTATACACTCTGATGGGCAATAAAGGAAAAATTGACATTTCCCAGATCGTGGTATACTGCCCCGCCGCCTGTGATGCGCCGCACCAGCTTCACGCCATCCCGCTCCATCGCCCTTAAGTTGCACTCTCCCCAGGCATTCTGGCTTTTGCCAATAATGACAGAGGGAGCGTTGATATAGATGTGCAGCAAAATCCCCCCCTCAGGAGCATGATTCAAAAAGTATTCATCTGCCGCCAAATTGAGCCAGGCATCGTTTGTCTCGCAGAGAAAAAAATATGTCTTCATATGCCTATGCACCCCCGCTTATTTTATCTGCCCGGGCAGAAAAATTCAACGGTTTGCTCCGTTTCCTTTGAGCAGCGGTGAGATATGCTTATAGATGAGAAACGCAATGGCAACAGAGCACATGCCCTTTAAAAAAGTAAAGGGCAGATTAAACCACAAAAGGGCATCCCAAAGCGTCTGCACACCAGGGGCAATCGCCTGGTACATCCCAAGGATCGTCTCCATGGGCATAATCGCTGTATAAATGGGGTAGACGATATAATAGTTGGAAAAAATGCTCACAACCGCCATGACGGCTGCGCCCAGCAGCGCCCCAAAAAAGGCGGCTTTTCTTGTCCTGTGTTTTTGGTAGATAAGCCCTGCCGGCAGCACAAAGCATGCGCCCAGCACAAAATTGGAAAGTTCGCCCACGCCGCCTGTAGCCGTAAACAACACATTGACCAGGTTTTTCACCAGGCACACCACTACGCCGGAGACCGGCCCCAGTGCATAGGCCGCCAGCAGCGCCGGCAGATCCGAAAAATCCACCTTGATAAAGCCAGGCATAATGGGAATGCTGAAATCCAAAAACATCAGCACCGTCGCCACAGCCGCTAATACACCCGTTACCGCAATTTTTCGCACAGAGATGCGCTTTGCTTTTCTTACTTCCATTTGTTTCTCCCTTTCCAAGACAAGATATGCGGTAAATGAAGAGCCCTGCCTTGAAAGCCAAAACGGCTCGCCAAAACAGGGCTCTTTCACATATCTTCTTCCATCCGGACTATACCGTCGGCTACGGAATCACACCGTATCAACCCTTTTGGGGCTCGCAGGCTCTACTGCCGGTGGGGACTTTCACCCCGCCCTGAAGATCCTATTTTTTTATCACATTTATTATATTCCCGTATCAAAAAGCTGTCAATCGCCAAGCTGGGAAGTGCAGTATGGGCAGCGCGTGGCATCCGGAGCAATTTCGCTCTTGCAGAATGGGCAAAGCCGGGGCGCAGGCGCCTCCTCGAGCGCTTCTTCCACTTCCTCTGCCTTTTTTCTTTGCAGCGTGTTGATCACTTTTGTGATAGAGAAAATCACAAGGGCGATGAGCAGAAAGTTGATCACCGCCGAAAGAAACGCTCCATAATTGAGAGAGGCGGCGTTTTCTCCTGTGCCCAGCACCAGTTTCAGATCGGAAAAATCCATGCCGCCGGTGATGAGCCCAAGAATAGGGGTGAGCACATCGCCCACCAGAGAGTTCACAATTGCGGTAAACGCGCTGCCAATAATGACACCAACTGCCATATCCATCACATTGCCGCGGGAGATAAATTCCTTAAATTCCCTTATCAGTTTTTTCATAATTCCCCTTTTTCTTCTTCACTCCTGCAAAATTCGACATCATTTGGGCAAATTAATTGCGGCATTCTCGCTAATAGCTGGAAAGAATCCGCTGTTTTGATTATAATATAAATGCACTGTAAAATTCAATAATATTAAAGAGGGGAAAATGAAACAAAAGAAGAAAGGCTATATTCGAAGATTTCTGCCCTACTATGGCCGCCACAAAGGCACTTTGGCTATGGATCTATTCTGCTGCGTCTTTACGGCCATTGCAGAGCTGGTACTGCCGCTCATCGCCCGCTATGTGACTTCCTCCATCACGGGCGACGACCCTGCATCGCTCACCATCTCTCTCATCTTTACCATCGGGCTGTGTTATCTGGGGCTGCGGCTGCTGGATGCTTTGGCCGAGTTCTACAAGGCCTCTTTTGGCCATATCATGGGAGCAAAAATAGAGGCGGATATGCGAAAAGACCTTTTTGCCCATATGCAGCTTCTCTCCTATTCGTATTACGATAACACCAAAATCGGGCAGCTCATGAGCCGCATTACCTCGGATTTAAACGATGTCACGGAATTTGCCCACCACTTCCCGGAGGAATTCGTCTCGGCGTTTTTAAAGATCGCCGTTTCCTTTGTCATCCTGGCAAATTCCAGCCTTCCCATGACGCTCATCGTCTTTTCCATTCTGCCCATCATGCTGTTTTGCACGCTCTCCTTCCGCCTGAAAATGAAGCGCGCCTTCCAGCAAACCCGCTATCAGCTTGGGGAGATCAACGCGCAGGTGGAAGACAGCCTGCTTGGCGTGCGCGCCGTCAAGAGCTTTGGCAATGAGCAGGTAGAATCCAAAAAATTCAAAAAGAGCAACCGGCGGTTTTTGGATGTCAAGCGCAAATCCTATCTCTACATGGGCGGTTTTTCCGCCACTTCCCGGTTTTTCGACGGCCTGATGTATATCACCGTCGTAGTATCCGGCGCCCTGTTTATGAAGGAAGGCAGGATTAACGCCGGAGATTTCACCGCGTATCTGCTTTATGTGAGCGTTCTGCTGGCGGCAATTCGCCGCATTATCGAATTTATGGAGCAGTTCCAGCGCGGACTGACGGGTATCGAACGCTTTTTTGAGGTGATGGATGTCCCCGTGGAAAACTACGACGACCCAAGCGCGCTTCCCATTTCACATGTGAAGGGCGATATCACCTTTTCCCATGCCAGTTTCCGATATGCCCCGGATCAGGATTATGTTTTAAAGGATATCAACCTGCACATCAGGGCAGGGCAGAATGTCGCCCTGGTGGGCCCATCGGGCAGCGGCAAGACAACATTCTGCCACCTCATCCCCCGGTTTTACGATCTTTCGGAGGGACAAATTCTTCTGGACGGCGTGGATATTCAGAAAATCCAGCTGCATTCCCTGCGCGATCATATCGGCATTGTGCAGCAGGATGTCTACCTGTTTTCCGGTTCTGTCTATGAAAACATCGCCTATGGGTGCCCAGGTGCCAAGAAGGAGGATGTTATCCGTGCAGCCAAGCAGGCCGGCGCCCATAGCTTTATTCTGGAGCTGGAAGAGGGTTACGATACTTATGTGGGCGAACGGGGCGTCAAGCTTTCGGGCGGCCAGAAACAGCGCATTTCCATCGCCCGGGTTTTCCTGAAAAACCCGCCCATCCTGATTTTGGATGAGGCAACTTCCGCTCTGGATAACGAGAGCGAGCATATCGTGCAGCAATCCCTGGCGGCCTTGGCCCAGGGGCGGACTACCTTTACCATTGCACACCGCCTCTCCACCATAAAGGGGGCAGACCTCATCCTCGTGCTGACAGAGGATGGCATTGCAGAACAGGGAACGCACGAACAGCTTATGGAAAAGCGCGGCGTCTATTACGAACTCTATTCTCTCAGCATGCGGGTAAAATAAAAAGGAAGGGCCTCCTCCCTTTTTGATTGGCCGAGGGTGCGCACCCACCAAAGCGGGCGCTTCTCCCCCGGCCACCATGCCGCCCCAAAATGCTGCAGCAAAACGCGCAAGAGCGCCCGCCCCGCTATCTCATCCAGCCGGGCAAAGCGCTCTATTTTTTTATTCCTCTTGCCCTTCCAGCACGGCCTTGATGCGGCGCACACCTGCCGAAGAGCTCTGCTCCTTTTTAATTTTGAAATGCCCCAGTTCTCCTGTATGGCTTGCATGCGGGCCGCCGCAAATCTCCTTGCTCCAGCCCTCTATGGTATAAACCTTGACAACATCCCCATACTTGGATTCGAAAATGCCCGTCGCGCCTTCCTCTTTGGCCTGCTGCATGCTCATTTCCTCGCATACCACCGGAACATCCTGGCGGATTGCCTCGTTTACAAATTCCTCCACCTTCGCCAGTTCTTCCTTCGTCACCGGCCGCGGGAAGTTGAAATCAAAGCGCAGTCGCTCTGCTGTAATATTGCTTCCGCGCTGGTAAATGCCCGGATCCAGAATTTTCTTGAGCCCTGCAAGCAGCAGATGCGTCGCCGTATGCAGGCGGGCCGTCTTTTCACCCGTATCCGCCAGGCCGCCTTTGAAGCGCTGCTCTGCGCCGGCATGGGAGAGCTCCTGGTGTTTTTTAAACGCCTCTTCATACCCCTGCCTATCCACCTGGAAGCCGCGCTCTGCCGCCAGCTCTTCGGTAAATTCAATGGGGAAGCCGAATGTATCATACAGGCGGAAGGCGCTCTTGCCGGGAATCACCGGCTCCTTTAGGTAGGTCACCAGCTTTTCAAATTCCTTAAGGCCCTGCTTTATCGTCTTTTGGAAGCGCTCTTCCTCCAGGCTCAGCTCGGATAAAATCCGCTCCTGATTTGCAAGGAGTTCAGGGTATACGCTGCCATACTGGGAGATCACCTTCTGCGCCACCACATACAGCTTGCCTTCCTGGATGCCCAGCTTGGAAGCAAAACGAATCGCCCGGCGAATCAGCCTGCGCAATACATAACCCTGATCCACATTGGAGGGGGTGATGCCCTTTTCATCTCCCAGCATGAATGTCGCGCAGCGGATATGATCGGCCACAATGCGAAATGCCCTGGTCGTTTGCGGATCGCTTCCATATTCCTTGCCGGAAAGCGCGGAAATTTCTGCCAGAATCCCGCTGAAAACATCCGTATCATAGACGGATTCCTTCCCCTGCAGGATGCAGATCGTCCTATCCAGCCCCATGCCCGTATCCACATTCTTATGGGCAAGCGGCTCGAAAGTGCCATCCTCCTTTTTATTATACTGCATAAAGACATCGTTCCAGATTTCAAGATACTTGCCACATCCGCAGGCGGGGCTGCAATCCGGCCCGCAGGCTGGTTTGCCCGTATCGATAAACATCTCGGTATCCGGACCGCAAGGGCCGGTGATGCCTGCCGGGCCCCACCAGTTGTGCTCTTTTGGCAGGAAGAAGATGTGGTCCTCCTCAACGCCCTGTTCCCGCCAATACCGGAAGGATTCTTCATCCCTTGGCGCGTTTTCATCCCCTGCAAAGCAGGTAAAATACAGCTTCTCTTTGGGAATTGCGAGCCATTGCTCTCCCGTTAGAAACTCATAGCTCCAGGCGATGGCCTCCTTTTTAAAATAATCCCCAAGCGACCAATTGCCCAACATCTCAAAGAAAGTGCAGTGGGAAGCATCGCCCACTTCGTCGATATCGCCTGTGCGCACACATTTTTGCACATCCGTCAGCCGCGTTCCGGCAGGATGTTTTTCCCCAAGCAGATAGGGCACCAGCGGGTGCATGCCCGCAGTGGTAAACAGCACTGTCGGGTCATTTTCCGGGATCAGCGATGCCGATGGAATCACCGCATGCCCTTTGCTCTTAAAAAATTCCAGATACAGGCTTCTCAGCTCATTGCTCGAAAGTTGCTTCACTTCTTTTTTCTCCTATCTATCCTGCGGTTCTGCCGCCAATTTTACAATCGCATTCGCGAGAATCTGGGTGAGATCCAAAAGCTCCTTCATCTCCAAAAACTCGTTTGGCCCATGCTTGCCATTTTCTTTGCCCACTGGAAGCGGCCCAAAGGCCACCGATTCGCGAAACGCCCGGGCATATGTGGCCCCGGCAGTGCTCATGCACTGCGCCTTTTGGCCAGTGCAATCCTCATAAACTTCCTTCAGGGCGGAAACCAGCGCGCTCTCCTCGGGGACATAGTGCGATGGCTGTGCCTGTATCCGCTCAACTTTCATCCCCTCTTTGGAAAACGCCTCCCGCAGTTTTTCCTCTACTCCGCCCCCCTCCATGCAGATGGGATAGCGGCAGTCGAGAGTTGCCCAGATCTCCTTGCCATCAAACTTCAGCATGCCCAGATTCAGCGTCAGCGGGCCGGTCAGCGCGTCCTCAGCCGCAAGGCCAAGGCGCTCTCCGTCATATTCCGTTCCCAGGTACTTTGCCAGGGCATATACAAATTCCTCCGCTGCTCCTTCTGAAAGCGGCAACACATTCAAAAAGGCCACAAGATAGCTGAGGGCGTTTACGCCAAGGTGAGGCCGGGCGCCATGCGCTGCCACCCCATATGAGCGAACGAGTACATCGCCATCCTCCCCAAAAACCTCTATTTTGGCCGGAATCCCCTCTGCAAATACCTCTGCCATTTGGGCGATGAGCCGCACCGGCGCCCCGCCCAAGCGACAACTTGCCACATCGGGAACAATATTTGGGCGCGTTCCCGCATCGATGCTCCGGATATATACCGCTCCCTGGCCCACGATGCCCGCGCTCCGGGAAAGCCTTAGCTCCAAAAGCCCTTTTTCTCTATTGACAATGGGAAATCCGCCATCCGGCGAAATGACCATATCCGGCTCTTTTTCATGCTGCTTTAGATAGGCAATATCCTCCCAGCCGCTCTCCTCATCGCACCCAAAATAAAGGCGGACTTTTTTATTCAGCCGATATCCTGCATCCAGCACAAGTTTTAACGCATACAGCGCCGCCATAGCCGGGCCCTTATCATCCGCAATGCCCCGGCCATACAGCTTGTCCCCCTTCATACAAAGGGAAAAGGGCTCGCTCAACCATCCATCCCCCGCCGGAACAACATCCAGGTGCATGAGCAGGGCAAGCATCTGCTCCCCTTCTCCAGCCTGGGCATAGCCAAGATAGCCCTGCATGTTTTTTGTCTCCAGGCCCATTTTCTCAGCCTTTTCCAGCATATATCGAAGCGCCTCTTCCGGCCCGGGGCCAAACGGCTTTTGGGGCTCTGCCCCGCCCTTTATGCTCTCTATGGCGATAAGCCCGCCCAAATCCGAAACGAGCGCTCCTTTTATTTTTTCTACCGGGAAGTGTACCATTTTGCTTTCCCTCCATTTTCCTGCCGCCAGGCAAAAATGCCGCTACAGTACATCCTAATTAGTATATTCTTTTGATGTTTATGTTGTCAACTCTCAGCACGGCAAAGCGTCTTTTGGAACATAGGAGTTTTCCGATTTTTATCGAATTGTTATTTATATAGAGATAGATTGGAGAAAAACATGAGTTTACACGAAGGACATCGCGAACGGATGCGAAACAGATTTTTAAAGACAGGCTTTGAGGATATGGAGGATCACGAAGCGCTGGAGCTCATCTTATACTATTTCTTCCCGCGCATCAATACCAACGCCATCGCGCACCGCCTCATCGATACTTTTGGCTCTTTTTATGGCGTTCTCTCGGCAAACCCGCTGGATATTCAGAAAGTAGAGGGCATGGGCAAAAATTCCGCCGTGCTGCTTGGCATCATCGCAGAAGCCGGACGAAGGTATTTTTCCCAGTCCAAGCC
>USII01000028.1 GCA_900554725.1 uncultured Eubacteriales bacterium | reverse complement strand
GTAAACCTTTTTTGCCAGGCGGCATATTTTAACTATAGAAACGACGGGCCCATATGGCCGCGAAAGGAGGGCAGATTTTGAAATATACCATAGGTGTATACAGTATGAGCGTGGCACTGCGCCCTCTGCTGGAAAATCGGCTGCCCATACAGGGGAAATTTACAAAAGACATTCGGCTTGGAGAGCAGGAGGGGCGCTTTCTCACAGTTGAGCTGAGCGGCAGACAGGCGCTTTTTGTGCTTTCGGATATTCTGGCGGATATTATCGTCGAGCATCTGCAGATTCGCTATCTGATGGCAGAGCTTGCGCGCGAATACGGCTATCTTTCCGAACGGGAACGGAGCGAAATTTTGGTTTGCACCGTTCGCAAGCTCTGGTATGGTGGGGGAAAAGAGCGGCTGGAACAGAAAAAAAAGGATATTTCCGGGCGCGTGCTCGCCTGCCTTCTGGAAGGAGAAGGCACGCTGGCGCTGGATGGTGTGCTGCGGTTTCGCATGAAAGATTGCGTTGCAAAATGGAAACAAACGCTGCAGGAATGTGCCCGTCAGGCTGTGCTTTTAAGCGAGAGAAAGCAGTTTATCAAACTGCTGCGCTATTTTGTATGTATGAGAGATCCGGCGATTCGCTATGTGCAGGTACAACGCGAGGGAGAAGCGTATATCCTTCTGGATGAGCAGGGAAATAGAATTCAGGTGACAGCAGAGGATGCAGCGGATGCGACAAAGGAGGACCTGCTGTTATCTGGGCTATTGGATCTTTCCCCGGAAGTCATCGATCTGGGGAGTGTTTGCGATGGCGAATTAAAAGGGCTGTTGGCGGATATTTTTGTCGGGCGCGTGCGCAAATAGGGCAGAGGCGTTTTCCTCCGCAGAGGCTGAGCACAGGATTGCGTTGACAAGATGGGTAAAGGGTGTATAATAAAAACTATAAAGCGGTGCGGCAAAGAGCCGGATAGTAGCCAATGCAGAATGCCCTAAAGAGAGGCGCCCCCAGGCTGAAAGGGTGCTGGGCAGGCAAAACGCGAAGACCAGCCGGGGAGCAGGCATCCGTAGGCGGCGATAACGCATTCTTGAGCGGGCTTTTAAGCCTATCAGGGTGGAACCGCGGGCCAGGCAGGCTCGTCCCTTAACATTTTGTTAAGGGTATTTTTTTATTCTGTGGCTGGATACAGGCATAGGGATAGAAAGTTTGCCGCGAAAGCGCCGGCCCCTGCTGGGAAAAAAAGGAAGCCGGGCGTTTGAGCGGATTTTTGTGGAGGTGGACAAATGAATATCAAGCTGAAAGATGGAAGCGCGTTGGTTTGCCCGGAAGGTGCAAGCGCGCTGGATGCGGCAAAGCAGATTTCCGGAAAGTTGGCCAAGGCCGCGTTGGCGGCCAGGATAGATGGGCGGACGGTGGATTTGACAACGCCCCTTGCGGAGGGCAATGCGCTGGAAATTCTAACGGCGGAAGACCAAGAGGGCCTGCGTGTGCTGCGCCATACGGCCAGCCATGTGATGGCAGAGGCGGTCAAACGGCTGTATCCCAGTGCGAAACTGGCCATTGGCCCGGCAATAGAAAACGGCTTCTATTATGATTTTGATGTGGAAGAGCCTTTTACAAGCGAATCCCTCCTTAAGATCGAAAAGGAAATGAGCAAGATTGTAGCAGAAAATAAGCCTATGGTGCGCAAGGAGGTCTCCCGGCAGGAGGCGATCGATCTGATGCGTAGCCGCGGCGAGGATTATAAAGTGGAGCTCATCGAAGATCTTCCGGAAGAGGAAAAAATCACTCTCTACTATCAGGGGGATTTTGTCGATCTTTGCGCGGGGCCGCATGCGCCATCTACTGGGAAGGTGAAAGCGTTTAAGCTGACGAGCCTGGCAGGAGCTTACTGGAGGGGCGATGAGAAAAACAAAATGCTCAGCCGCATTTATGGCACTGCGTTTGAAAAGAGGGCTGAGCTGGAAGAGTATCTGGCCCGCGTGGAAGAGGCAAAAAAGCGGGATCACAATAAGCTTGGGCGCGAGCTAGAATATTTTACGACGGTGGATGTGATAGGGCAGGGGCTGCCGCTGCTGCTGCCCAAAGGCGCGAGAGTCATTCAGGTTCTGCAGCGCTTTGTAGAAGACGAGGAGTATAAGAGAGGGTATGTGCTTACCAAAACGCCGTATATGGCAAAGAGGGAGCTATACCAGATCTCTGGGCACTGGGATCACTATACGGATGGGATGTTCGTCATTGGGGATAAGGACGATCCAAACGCCGAAGTGCTCGCGCTGCGGCCGATGACTTGCCCCTTCCAATACTATGTCTATATGAACCGCATGCGCTCTTATAGGGATTTGCCCATGCGCATGGGGGAGACTTCTACGCTCTTTCGCAATGAGGATTCCGGCGAAATGCACGGGCTTATCCGGGTGCGGCAGTTTACGATTTCCGAGGGGCACCTGATCTGCACACCAGAACAGCTGGAAGATGAGTTTAAGGGGTGCGTGGAGCTTGCCAAGTTCATGATGGATACGCTGGGATTTTCAGAGGATGTCAGCTACCGCTTCTCTCAGTGGGACCCGAACGACAGGGAAAAATATATTGGCACGCCCGAACAGTGGGAAGAGGCTCAGAGCATGATGGGGCGCATTCTCGATCACATTGGAATCAAATACAGCATCGGGATCGGTGAGGCGGCATTCTATGGCCCTAAACTGGATATCCAGATGAGAAATGTCCACGGGAAAGAGGATACCATCATCACCATTCAAATCGACCAGATGCTGGCAGAGCAGTTCGGCATGGAATATGTGGATCGGGATGGAAAGAAAAAACGCCCATATATCATCCACCGCACATCCCTTGGTTGCTATGAGCGCACGCTGGCTCTGCTCATTGAAAAATATGCCGGCGCGCTGCCGCTCTGGATGGCCCCCGAGCAGGTGCGCATCATGACGGTGGCCGAAAGTGCCCATGAATATGCAAAGGAACAGGCCAAAAAGCTGGAGAATATGGGCATGCGCGTGAGTGTAGACGATAGAAATGAAAAAATCGGCTATAAAATCCGCGAGGCCAGAGGCGAGCGCATTCCCTATATGCTCGTTGTGGGCGAAAAGGAGGCCGCGGAGGGCACTTTTGCAGTGCGTAAGCGCGGCGCCGGGGAGATTGGCAGCATGCCCGTCGGCGAATTTGCCGCAATGGCGTTGGAGGAGATTGGGAAAAAGGTGATTTTCTAAAACCGGCGCTATCAAAAAGCTGCCTCTGGGGGAAACCGGGCAGCCGGAAAGAAAATGCTCCGCATGGCAAAACTGCGCGGAGCATTTTTGCTGTGCGCTCTTGGGCACTTCCCATATGAGTGCAAAAGCACTGCTGGGCATTGGCCGAAAGATGGAAGCTGCTGCAAAGGTTCTGAGTTCTCTCTGCCAGAGACCATCAAATCAGCAAGAGTGCCTGTATTTCCCAAAAGCAAGGTACATAGAAAAGCCTGACCCTTGAAAGCTGGGGCATGTGATGGTACAATAATTTCATGTGAAAGTTTGAAAAATTGGAGATAATCGCAGATATGCAGCAGGAAAAGATGCTCATTCTTCCAGATGGCTATGATGCAAAGCTCAATATCCGCCAGACAGAAGAAGCAATTAAGCTCATCAAAGATCGGTTCGAAAGAGAACTGGCCGCGGCGCTGAACCTGCACCGGATTTCCGCGCCGCTTTTTGTGCGCCCGGATAGCGGGCTCAACGATAATCTAAATGGTGTGGAACGCCCGGTGCAGTTCGATATCAAACAAACGGGCGAGAAGATCGAAATTATCCATTCCCTGGCCAAGTGGAAGCGCATCGCGCTGCGGCGGTATGGCTATGGCGTGGATGAGGGAATCTATACGGATATGAACGCCATCCGGCGGGATGAGGATTTGGATAATCTGCACTCTATTTATGTGGATCAGTGGGATTGGGAGCTGACTATCAGCAGAGAAGAGCGCACGCCTGGTTTCCTTCGGGAGCTGGTTTTGCGCATTTACGGGGCACTCAAGCGCACAGAGGATGCTGTGCTAAAAGCATACCCGAATCTCTGCAGGTATGTGCCCGAAACGCTGCACTTCCTTACGACCCAGGAGCTGGAAGATCGATACCCTTCCCTTTCTCCAAAAGAGAGAGAAGATGCCATCACAAAAGAACTGGGAGCGGTTTTCCTGATGCAGATCGGCGGCAAGCTGAAATCCGGCAAGCCCCACGACGGGCGTGCGCCGGACTACGACGATTGGAATTTAAATGGGGATATTTTGATCTACTATCCCGTTTTGGAGAGGGCTTTTGAAATTTCTTCCATGGGCATTCGTGTGGATGAGGAGACGATGCAAAAACAGCTGGAGCTGGCAGGCTGCCCGGAGCGAGCGCAGCTGCGCTTCCATAAAGAACTGCTGGAGGGCAAATTGCCCCTGACGGCAGGGGGAGGGATTGGGCAATCCCGATTGTGTATGTTGCTGCTTGGCAAGGCGCATATCGGGGAAGTGCAGGCTTCCATTTGGCCGCACGAGATGCGGGAACGCTGTGAGCAGGCGGGAATTTGGTTGCTCTAGGAGGCGAGTTCCATGCCTTTTGGGCAAGCTAGGCGCAGAAAAAGTTTGCGCCCGGAAAAACTTGGAATCAAAAAACAGCAGGCTTTTTGGGCATACTAAGCCCGTCCTGGCAGAGTGGGACCGCCAAGCAAGGGGAATGCGATGCGGGCGCATTGGGCGCTGCGCGCAAAAAGAACAGGCGGGAAAGCCGCGCCTTTATAAAAAGCAGGAGGAAGCAGATGGTTACTGTAAAGCAGTTGTTCCGTGAACCTGAAAAATTTGCGGATCAGGAAATTGAAGTGGGCGGATGGGTACGCACCATTCGGGATAGCAAAGCGCTGGGCTTTATAGAGCTAAATGATGGCACCTTTTTTAAAAACATACAAATTGTCTTTGAAGACGGTATCGTAGAAAATTTCAGGGAAGTCTGCAAAATTGGCTTAGGATCGGCCATTACCTGCCGGGGCACTTTGGTGCTGACGCCAGATGCGCGCCAGCCTTTTGAGATGAGAGCGGCGCAGGTTACGCTGGAGGGTGCATGCCCCAGCGATTATCCGCTTCAAAAAAAGAGGCATTCTTTGGAATACCTGCGCACAATTGCGCATTTAAGGCCCAGAACGAATACATTCTCCGCGGTTTTTCGGGTTCGCAGCGCAGTAGCATATGCCATTCATAAGTTTTTTAACGAGCGTGGATTTGTCTATGTGCATACGCCCATCATTACGGCCAGCGACTGCGAAGGTGCAGGGCAGATGTTCCATGTTACCACGCTGGATATGGAGCATCCCCCAAAAAACGAGCAGGGGGAAGTGGATTATTCCAAAGATTTCTTTGCAAAGCCTGCGAACCTGACTGTTTCCGGGCAGTTGGAGGCTGAAACATTTGCGCTGGCATTCCGCAAGGTTTATTCTTTTGGGCCCACTTTCCGGGCAGAGAACAGCAATACGCCCCGCCACGCTTCCGAGTTCTGGATGATAGAGCCGGAAATTGCCTTTGCGGATCTGGAAGATAACATGGATTTGGCAGAGGAGATGGTCAAATACATCATTGCCTATGTGCGGGAAAACTATCCGGAGGAGATGGAGTTCTTTGGAAACTTTATCGATAAGGGGCTGAAGGAACGGCTGGATAACATTGTAAACTCCGAATTTGCCCGCATCACCTATACGCAGGCGATAGAGATTCTGGAAAAATCCGGAGAGAAATTTGAATATCCGGTGAAGTGGGGCGTGGATCTGCAAAGCGAGCACGAGCGCTATATCACTGAAAAGGTGTTTCAAAAACCGGTGTTCGTCACGGGATATCCAAAGGAGATCAAAGCGTTCTATATGCGGCTTAACGACGATGGAAAGACTGTCGCTGCAATGGACCTTCTTGTGCCGGGCGTCGGCGAGATTATCGGCGGCAGCCAGAGAGAAGAGCGCATGGATATTCTAAATGCTCGCATTCAGGAGCTGGGCATGGATATGCAGAACTACTGGTGGTATATGGATATGCGCAAGTTTGGCGGCGTCAAGCACGCGGGCTATGGGCTCGGGTTTGAGCGGATGATCATGTATCTAACCGGCATGAGCAATATCCGGGATGTTTTGCCCTTCCCGCGCACGCCCAAATCTGCGGAATTTTAGAGGAATGCGGCAGAGCTGTACGCCTTTGCTTTGGGCGGCGCTCTGCCGTTTTTTTGCATATTGTGTCTTAGCGCCTGGCTGATGGCAAAAGCAGGGCGGCAGAATGTAAAAGAGGCGCGGACAGCGGCGCCTGGCAGGGAGGAAGAGGAAAGATGAGGCAAACGGAGCCGCTGGTTCTTGCAGTAGACTGCGGGACGCAGAGCCTACGCGCTCTGATATTGGATAAAAAGGGAAAGATTTTAGCGCAGGAGGCGGTGGTATATCAGCCCCCTTATTTTTCTACACAGCCCGGCTATGCAGAGCAAAACCCGGATTTTTATTATGATCGGCTTTGCCAGGCCGTGGGTGCGCTGAAAGAGAACCATGCGGCGGCGTTCGGGCGCGTTCAGGCGCTCGTTCTGACGACCATGCGGGATAGCGTGCTCTGTCTGGATCGGGGAAAAAAGCCCCTTACCCCCTGTATTCTCTGGCTGGATGAGCGGCTGGCAAAGTGTAAACGCCCAATGCCCTTTCCCTATCGGGCGATTTTTCGGATTGGGGGGATGAGCGATTGCGCAGCATATTCACGGGAGCATTCCACATGCAACTGGATTTCCCAAAACCGCCCGGAAATCTGGGAGAAGACAGATCAATTTGTGCAGATTTCGGGATATCTGATTTATAGGCTCACCGGCGTGCTGGCCGATTCTGTGGCATCGCAGGTGGGGCATTTGCCGCTCAATTACAGGAAAAAGAAATGGATGGGCAAATGGAACATCCGGTATGCGGTGTTCAATGTTCCAAAGGAAAAGCTCCCGCCGCTGGTGGAACCGGGAGAAACGCTGGGCCGTATTTCCAAAAGGGCCAGCCAGGAGAGTGGCTTGCCGGAAGGGCTCCGCGTGATTGCGGCCGGTTCGGATAAAGGCTGTGAAACGCTGGGCGGAGGGTGTGTGGATGAAAGCATGGCAAGCCTGAGCTTTGGGACAACCTGCACGGTGCAGCTCACTACAAAACGGTATGTGGAGCCGCAGCGCTTCCTGCCGGCATATCCGGCTGTGCTTCCGGGAAAATACAATCCCGAAGTTCAAATCTACCGCGGATTTTGGATGATCACCTGGTTTAAAGAGCAGTTTGCCCGCATGGAGGCAGGTGCGGCGGAGGATTTGGGAAGTACGGCAGAGCGCATGCTGGATGAAAGCCTTGCGCTTACGCCCCCGGGAGCAGACGGGCTTTTGGTGCAGCCCTATTGGGGGCCTGGGCTTAAAACGCCCGAAGCAAAGGGCGCCATGATAGGCTTTTGCAGCGCGCATACCCGGGAGCATATTTACCGCGCTACCATTGAGGGGATATGCTATGCCCTAAGGGATGGGCTGGAAGGGATGTGCAAAAGGGCAGGGGTACGGCCAAAAGCGCTGACAGCAGGGGGCGGAGGCGCCAAGAGCGATGAAGTCTGCCAGATCGCGGCGGATGTCTTTGGCTTGCCGGTTTATCGGGCGCAGACGCACGAAACCTCAGCATTGGGGGCCGCGGCGGTGGGATTCTTCGGCCTTGGGGAATATGACAGTGTGGAGCAGGCCGCAGAGGCAATGGTGCAGCGGCGGCGAGTGGTTTTGCCAAATGAACAGAACCATGAGCTGTATCATAGGATATACCGGGAGGTCTACCGGGGCATGTATGCGAAAATGCGCCCGATGTACCGAAAAATTCGGAAGATCTACCGCTAAGAAAGGGCTGGCGGAAAAAAGAGGGCGCCGTCGGCCGTATATTCTTAAGGAAAACCTGTCTCATATAGCAAAACAAAGCAGTGAACACTTTGGTGTACGCTGCTTTGTTGCAAATTGCATGCCAAAAAGGGAAGGCCCAAAGAGCCCGTCTTTATTGAAACAGCCCCAGAAAATCCAACGTTGCAAAATAGTCCGCAGGAGTTTCCGCCCGGCGAAGCAGCTGGATGCTGCCGTCTTCCCGGAGCAGCAATTCTGCGCTTTTCAGCTTGCCATTGTAGTTATATCCCATGGAGAAGCCATGAGCGCCGGCGTCGTGAATGCACAGATAATCTCCAAGCTGGATTTTGGGAAGCGGGCGATCTATGGCAAATTTATCGTTGTTTTCGCACAGGCCGCCGGTAATATCGTAGATGTGGTCCAGCGGGGCATTTTCTTTTCCCAGCACGGTGATATGATGGTATGCGCCATACATGGCCGGGCGGATTAGGTTTACCGCGCAGGCATCCAGGCCGATATAGTCTTTATATGTCTTTTTTTCATGGGTTGCCTGCGCGATGAGGCAGCCGTGCGGGCCTGTCATAAAGCGCCCAAGTTCTGTTACGATAGCGACATCTCCCATCCCGGCTGGCACCAGAATTTGCTCAAAGGCATCCTGCACGCCCGCTCCAATTTTTTGAATATCGTTGGGCGCTTCCTCTGGATGATATGGAATGCCTATGCCGCCGGAAAGGTCGATAAAGCGGATACGCGCACCCGTTTGCTCCTGAAGCTCCACGGCCAGGCAAAACAGCATTTTTGCAAGGGTGGGATAATAGTCGTTTGTGACGGTATTGCTTGCAAGAAAAGCGTGCAGCCCAAAATTTTGTACGCCCATTTCCTTGAGGCGGCGGAAGCCCTCAAAAAGTTGGGGCTTTGTAAAACCGTATTTGGCATCCTTTGGGTGATCCATGATGTCGTTGCCAATGGAGAAATCGCCACCAGGGTTAAACCGGCAGCAGATGGTTTTGGGAAAGGGAGAGAACAGCGAGGCAACGGTATCGATATCCGAATAGTCATCCAGGTTAAGCGTGGCCCCCAGCTTATGAGCGTATAGAAAATCCGCCGGAGGCGTGCAGTTGGAGGAGAAGATGATGCGATCTCCTCCAAAACCCAGGGCCTCCGCCAACATGAGTTCAGTATAGGAAGAGCAATCCAGCCCCAGGCCCTCTTCCTTAAAGATGTTGAGGATGCCCGGCGTGGGAGTGGCCTTGACGGCAAAATACTCCTGAAAGCCAGGGTTCCAGGAAAAGGCCTTTTTCAGGCTGCGGATGGTTTCGCGAATTCCTTTTTCATCGTAAAGATAAAAGGGCGTCGGATAAGTTTTTACAATTTCTTTCACTTGCTCCAGGGAGATAAAGGGTTGCTTCACTTTTTTACCTTTCCACCCGCTGCCTGAATTGCGCGCCGCGCAAGGATCAGAAGAGGGTCTATAAAATAATCGGGAAAATGATATTGGCTGGCTGCTGCGGAAAGTTCTGTGCAGCCGAGCAGGAACTTCGTTGCCCCAAAGCTGGAAAGCTCGGAAACCGCCTCCATTAAGCCATGGGTTCCCAGGGAAAAATTCCCCTTTTTTATG
>USII01000027.1 GCA_900554725.1 uncultured Eubacteriales bacterium | reverse complement strand
CACAGATACTTTGTATATCTTGTTATGGCTTGCCGTATCCTATTATATCTTGCACAAAATCGCATTTGTAACTAAGTAACTACTGTAACTAAATAAAATACAGCTTCTATAAAACTCCTTTTATTCTTTGCGGCTATTGAACGCACTCCCTGCCGCTGTGCTCCGCTCTCTGTATCCCCCACAGGGGGCAGTATCTAAACCCATTAAAAACCCATTACGCCATGTGATTTAAACTTATGACAACTTATGAATAAGATATACTATACTACGGTAAACGCAATCCTTGAAAATTGCTGTACTTGCCAACGAGTAAAAGCCCTGCGATGATACGATATACCAAGCAACACAATGTTCTGAAACCTTATGAAAAGAACGCTTGATAACTCCAAGAGATAATTCACTACTACATCAAAAGCCTGTATGCATGCGGTTCTCCGCGCGCTTACGGGCTTTTTTTATGCTTTCAATGCCCTGAAACCACGCCGAATTATGCCCAAAGAAAAAGCCGGAAATTGATTCATTTCCGGCTTTTTTAATGAAAGCAGCCAAAGTAATCTAAGAGGCCAATGGATGAATGGAGCTGACGGGCGCTGCCCGGCCAAGCGGCTCAGGCGTCCTCCGGCAGGGGAGCAGGCGTTTTGTGCATGTTGCGCCGGAAGTGCAAGAGAATGACGATGGAAAGCAGCCCTGCCAAAATAGAAGCGGCCGGCATGTTGAGCCAGATTCCATTTAGGCCCAGAGGCCAGAGCAACAGGATGAGCGCAGCGGGGAAAAGAAGGGCCGTTGTCACAGAGATGAGGGATGCCTGCACCGGTTTATCCACGGCGGTCATAAAGCTCTGAGTGGCGAAGGAAAACCACCTGGTCAGGTAGGTAAAGCTGAAGATCTGGAGAGCGGGAATTGCCATGGAGATGAGCGAGCCGTCTGCTTGCTGAGTAAAGAGCCGGGCAATCTGCATGGGCGCCAGGAAGATGAGCACAGCAGAGGCAATGGAAACCAGGGCGCTGAAGAAATAGCAGCGCTTCTGAAGGGCGAACACCCGATCAAAGCTCTGGGCGCCCCAGTTATAGCCAATAGAGGGCTGCAGGGAATCGCACATTCCGTAGAGAAGCGGCTGAATAAACCCTTCGGCGTACATCAGAATTCCGTAGACAGAAACCGCGTTTTCCCCGGCCAGGCGCAGCAAAACCGCATTCATCATGATGGAAGCCAAACGCCCGGCGATGTTGTTTAAAAAGTTGGGGCTGCCGCAGGCCACGATTTTTTTGAGTATGCTAAGCGAGAGGCGCGGCCGGGCGAAGCGCAGCTCTGCCTTTCCAAAGAAAAAGGGGAAAAAGGCGATGAGTGCGCTTAAAAACATGCCGAGGCAAGTGGCAAGAGAAGCCCCCCAGATGCCGCAATTCAAGGGGCCCAAAAGCAGATATTGTGCCCCTGCGATAAAGAGGGACATGAAGATATTGAGCAGCATGCTGTAGCGGATTTTCCCGCAAATGCGCAGATAGTTATCCACCGCAAAGATGATGGTGGTTACGGGAGAACAGAGGGCGTATACTTGAAGATATTGCACTGCCAGGGCGGCGTATTCCCCTTCTGCGCCCATCCAGCGGATGAGAGCAGGGGAAAGGGCATACATGAGCCCGCCAAAAACCACGCCCGAGCCCAAAATGAGCAGGCAGGCACAGGTGAAAATCTGGTTGGCCTCCTCCCCGCGCTTTTGTCCAAGGCGGATGGAGATAGGCACGGAAGAGCCCGCGCCGATGAGATCTGCCAGCGCAAAATTGATGATGACAAAAGGCATGGCGAGGTTGAGCGCGGAAAAGGCGGTATCCCCAAGATATTGGCCTACAAATATGCCTTCCAGAAGCTGGAACAGGGCAGAGGCCAGCATGCCGATAGCCCCCGGAATGGCTGCCTTAAAAAACAGCTTTGTAGGAGGCGTCTTGGCAAAGAGTGCTTCGTTGTTCATAAAGTTCTCCTTCTTATAAAAAATATAACAAAAAAGGACAGGGCGCAGACGATAACTCTGCGCCTTATCCGGCAAGGATCTTTCCCAAGCACAAGCAAATTATGCAAGGTCGTGTCTATTAAGTTAACAGAATATTTTTTATTTTGCAACAATATCAGGGGTGATTTTGCAGGAGAAAACGGCATGTTTTTTAGCATTTGCAGCAAGATAATGAAAGCTAAGGCGAAATACAGTACCTTTTGGACATTTCACAGCTGCTATGGTATAATAACCCAATAACCAAAAATGAAAAGCAAGCGCAGAAAGGAGCTGCAGGATATGATATACGATGTTTTGATCATTGGCGCGGGGCCTGCGGGGCTGACCGCAGCGATTTATGCGGCAAGGAGTGGGCTGCATGTGGCGGCCATAGAAAAGCAGGTTCCAGGCGGGCAGATAGCCTATACGCATAAAATGGAAAATTACCCCGGGTTTTCTCAGGGTATTTCAGGAGGCGAATTTGCAGCACAGCTGAAAAGCCAGGCGGAGCGCTTTGGCGCGGAAATTATCTCGGATGAGATTCTTAGCGTGGAGCTGGAAGGGGAGCAGAAGAAGGCCTTTGGGCGCGGGGGAATATGCGGCAAAAGCTGTCATCCTTGCGATGGGTGCCGCGCCAAGAAAGCTGGGGCTTGCTGGCGAAGAACAGATGGTGGGCGCGGGGATCTCCTATTGCGCAACTTGCGATGGCGCCTTTTTCCGCGGAAGGGATACCATTGTCATTGGTGGGGGCGATACGGCTCTGGAAGACGCCCTCTATCTTTGCGATCTGGCAAAAAGTGTGACACTGGTGCACCGCCGGAATGAATTTCGCGCGCAGGAATATCTTATAAAGAGGGCAAAAGAGAGGAAAAACCTCTCGATGCTGCTTGGATATCGGCCCAAGGCGCTGGAGGGCGCGCTGGGGTTTGAGGCGATTGTGCTGGAAAATGTACAGACGGGCGAGGAAAAGAAACTCGCTGCCGATGGCCTTTTTGTGGCCATTGGGCGCGTCGCGGATACTGGCATCCTGAAGGGAAAGGTGCACCTGGATGCTGCTGGATACTTGCCCAGCGCCGAGGATACCAAAACAGAGCTGCCCGGCGTTTTTGCCGCGGGAGATGTGCGCCAAAAGGCGCTGCGGCAAGTGGCGACGGCGGTGGCAGATGGCGCCGTTGCCGCCGAGCAGGCGAGGGAATACCTAAATCGCTAAAAGAAGAGGTGTGATATGGGAAAGCTTTTTGGCACAGACGGCGTGCGCGGCATTGCCAATGAAAAGCTGAGCTGCATGCTGGCATTTCAGCTGGGGCAGGCAGCTGCTAAGGTTCTCACAAATGAAGTGCATCAGGCCAAGATACTCATTGGCAAGGATACCAGAATTTCCGGGGATATGCTGGAAAGCGCATTGATTGCAGGGATCTGCTCGGCCGGTGCCGAGGCCTGCACCCTCGGGGTTATTCCCACTTCCGCTGTCGCGCACCTGACGCGGCACTATGAAGCGGATGCCGGCGCGGTCATCAGCGCTTCGCATAACACTGTGGAATATAACGGCATTAAGTTTTTCAACAATAAGGGCTATAAACTGGCCGATGCCATCGAAGAGGAGATAGAAAGGCTCGTGCTGGAGGGGGGCGTGGGTCCGCTGCCCACGGGCCTGGGCGTTGGGCGGCGGGTGCGCCTGAAAAATGCGCCTAGGGAGTATGCGGATTTCCTTGTGGAATCCAGCCCGGTTCGGATGGACGGCATCAAAGTAGTGCTGGATTGCGCCAACGGCGCGGCTTCCGCGCTGGCGGGCGAAGTGTTTACCCGCCTGGGCGCCCAGGTATATGCCCACTACAATATGCCGGATGGCACGAATATCAACGATAACTGCGGCTCTACGCACCCTGCAAATCTGCAAATTCTGGTAAATGAATACGGGGCGGATGTCGGCCTGGCCTTTGATGGGGATGCCGACCGCCTGATCGCGGTGGATGAATTCGGGCGCATCATCGATGGGGATCGCATTATGGCCATCTGTGCCATGGATATGAAGGAGCGGGGGTGCCTGGCCAAGGATACGCTGGTTGCCACGGTGATGAGCAATCTTGGAATGGAGCTTTCCCTCAAGGCCCGGGGCATTCAGCTTGTGAAAACGGGCGTGGGGGACCGCTATGTTCTGGAGGAAATGCTGGCATCCGGCTATAACTTTGGGGGAGAACAATCCGGCCACCTGATTTTTTTAGATCATAACACAACGGGCGATGGCATGCTTTCGGGCATTCAGCTGCTTTCTGTGATGAAGCGCCGGGATAAATCCCTTTCGGATTTGGCCAATGCAGTGGAAATTCTGCCGCAGGTTCTGGTCAATGCCAAGGTGAGCGATGATAGAAAGTTCGATTACGATAAGGACGAAGAGATTTTATCCGAAATTGCGCGGCTGGAAGCGCAGATGGCCGGGCAGGGCAGAGTGCTCATTCGCACATCCGGCACAGAGCCGCTGGTGCGCGTGATGATAGAGGGAAAGGATAAGGCAGCCATTGGGGCTGAAGCGGTAAAAATTGCGCGGCTCATCGAAAAAAAATTAGGAGGCAAATAGGGAATGTGCGGAATTGTTGGCTACATCGGAGAAAGAGATGCGATTTCGGTGCTGCTGAAGGGCTTAAAAAAGCTGGAATATCGCGGCTATGATAGCGCGGGCATTGCCGTCATTCAAGAAGGAAAGCTGGATGTTGTAAAGGCCAAAGGGCGCCTTGCAAAACTGGAAGAAAGGCTGAGGGGCCGTTCCGCCCCAAAGACGCTGGGCATCGGGCATACGCGCTGGGCAACACATGGCGAACCTTCGGATGTCAACGCCCATCCCCATACCAATACCGCGGGAGATCTTGCCGTGGTGCATAACGGCATCATTGAAAATTTTGGGAAGCTGAAAGAGTGGCTGGCCGGCAAGGGGATTCGCTTTGTTTCGGATACGGATACCGAGGTTGTGGCGCACCTTATCAACTACTACTATGAGGGCGACCTCAAAAGCGCAGTCATGCGCGCCATCAAAATGCTGGAGGGCTCCTATGCGCTGGGCGTAATCAGCGAAAAGGAGCCGGGCAAAATTGTGGCGGCGCGCAAGGATAGCCCGCTGGTCGTCGGCCTTGGGCAGGGGGAAAACCTCATCGCATCCGATTTCCCGGCGCTGCTGGAATACACCAGATCCGTCTACCTGCTGGAGGATAAACAGGTTGCCGTAGTGGAGAAGGATCGCGTTGAGGTATTTGATGAATATGGCAACAAGGTGGAAAAGGAGCCCTTTGTTATCGATTGGGATGTTTCTCAGGCGGAAAAAGGCGGCTATGAACACTTTATGATGAAGGAGATCCACGAACAGCCAAAAGCACTCTACGATACGCTCATGACGCGCGTGCGGGGCGACCGGCTGGATCTTTCGGAGATCCATATCACAGATGAGCTTATGGATGGGATAGAGGAGATCCTGATTGTGGCCTGCGGCAGCGCCTATCACGCGGGAATCCTTGGAAAATATGTCATCGAAAAGCTGACGCGTGTGCCCGTTTCGGTGGACGCTGCCTCGGAATTTCGCTATCGGGATCCCATCCTGCGGCCCAGCCAGCTTGTAGTGGTGATCAGCCAGTCGGGAGAGACGGCGGATACCATCGCCGCCCTGCGGGAAGCAAAACGGCATGGCCAGAAAGTTGTGGCTATCACGAATGTGAAGGGCAGCAGCATCTCGCGCGAGGCCGATGCCACAATGTATACCCAGGCAGGCATGGAAATTGCCGTGGCTACCTCTAAGGGATACAGCACGCAGGTCATGTGCCTTTATATGATCGCTCTGGAGCTTGGGCGCATCAAGGGAACTCTGCCAAAAGAGCAGTATAGCAAACTGTTGGAGGAGCTCAAGCGCCTGCCCGCCCTGGCCGAAAAGATTTTGGAAGATAAGCAGGCGGTGCAGCATCTGGCCTCTCAGCGCTATATGGATGAGCACGAATTCTTCATCGGGCGGGGAATGGACTATGCGCTCATGCTCGAAGGTTCGCTAAAGCTAAAGGAACTTTCGTATATTCATTCGGAGGCATACCCTTCCGGCGAGCTCAAACACGGGCCCATCGCTCTCATTGAGAAGGGAACACTGGTCATGGCGCTGGCCACACAGGAAGCGCTCATGGAAAAATCCCTCTCCAACTTTAAGGAAGTGAAGGCGCGTGGGGCATATGTCGTGGCGGTTGTGCAGGAGCACCATAAGCATCTGCTGGAAAAAGATGTGGATTTGGTGCTCACCATTCCGGATGCGGGGGATATGTTTGCCCCGCTGCTGGCGGTGCTGTTCTACCAGCTCTATGGCTACTATACGGCAGTGCTCAAAGGTTGCGATGTGGATAAACCAAGAAATCTGGCCAAATCTGTGACGGTGGAATAGCCAAAAAGAATGCGCCAAGCATCCATTGATGCAGTTTGTCAATGTGCAGATCCCTTTAGAAAAGGGGAAGAGCGCGTTCCTGCTTTGGAATAAAAAATCGTTGCAGGCATAAAAAGGCGGCATCGCCGCCTTTTTTTATGCCGCAAAAGGGGCAAAAAAGACTATATGGCATGTTTTGAGATGGGCAAGCATAAGCTTAACCGGAGGTGCGAAGCGATGGCAGAAAGTCAAATTCTGGCACTTTCCGGGAAATCCCGGGGTGTTTTACGGCTGGAATATGGGGAAGAGCTGGCCTTTTCACTGGTTTCCCCGGCATACCTGAAAGATACGGAACTGTGGCTCATTTTTTCGGATGGGGAGTATCAAGTGCTGGAAGGTTGCCAGGGGCGCTGCCCACTGCCTCCCCACAGGGTGCGGGCGGCAGCGGTGGCACGGCAGGGAACTTTTTTGATGACGGGCGGACATGCAGATTTTGGCGCCGCACGCTCTGCCTGTTTTACCCGGCATGAGAAAAAAAGGCTCAAAGCGCTGGAGGTGCAGGCACAGCCCAGAGGTTTTGCCGCAGCGGAGGAGCGGCCAGCTGCAGGAAAGCCAAGGCAGCAGGGCGAGGAAGTTCAGGGACAGAAGGAAAAAAGAGAAAGGACGCAAAAAGAGCAGAGAGGGCCAGGCGAGAAAAAGCAGCCCCCAAAAGCGGCGACCAATGGACCAGAGCAGGTGCAGGAACTCCGGCAGGAAAAGAGCCCTTCCTCCCGCCCGGGTGCGGCGCAGCCTGAGACTGTGCAGGCAGAGAAAGTGCCCGGTCAAAGTGGGCAAAGGGCTGCGCGCCGGGCAGAGGAGCAGGGGGAGCGCGAAGGCAGAGGGCAGGAAGCTCCTTCAAAGCTTGGGACAGTTGCTCCGCCTTCTGCCAAAAGAGCCCTCTTCCCTGCGCTGGAGGAGCAGTGGGAATCCTCTGCTCCTAATCCGGAAAAAGGGCAAAAAAAGAGCCCGGAACCACTCCAGGCTTGCATGGCGCGCTTTGAAAAAAGAACGACCCCTGTTTTTCCCTTCCCCAAAATTTTTCCATCCTCCAAGTGGGTAAAGATCGAATACCCGGATTTCCCCGGAAGGGGGTATTACCTGACGGGCGAAATTTTGCAGGCCAGCGGAGAATCGGCTCGGGCACTGGCCGTCCCAGGGCGATACGGGCTCAACCCTCCGGCCTGGCTTAAGGGGTTTGAAAGCTATCTGGAAGGGGCGGACGGGCAGGGCTATTGGCTGCTCTTTCAGGATGCGGGCGGGCAGCCCCTTTCCATTGCCCAGGTACTTGGGAGGGCAAGGGAAGGATGCGGACACTCTTCGTGAGGATATCGCGGTAGGAATAACAGTAGCGGCGGCCGTATCCGCCGCTCTGTGCATAGACGGTGAACACTCCCGCATAAACCCCTTCCAGCACACCCTTTATATCGAGGCTCTGGTTGCGCTCCTTATGCACATACAGACGGATCGCCCTTCCCTGGCAGGGAAGCAGCTTGCGGCGAATGGATAAGAGTTGATCGCTCATAAAACCTCCGGCTTTTTGTTTTTAGGATTTCCAGGAGGAAGAAAATTATGTAAAAAAATAAAAAAGACATCCCGGAATTTCGGCTTCCAGAGCACAGATGCAGGATGTCTGTCTGTATAATTTCATACACATGCGACACGAAAAATTTTCGGCTCTATGCGGAATTTTTGCGGTTATGCATAAAAGTTATCCACATTATCCACAACATATGCACAAAATTCCGTAATTGTGGAGAAATTTTTGTGGATATCTTGGACAACTTATCCACAATATCCACATTTATTCATTCTTTTGACATATTCTGCAAAAAGCAGCGCATGTATAAAAAAAGCGTAAAATGTAAAATGAAGCGCTAAGCGGTTTGCTCCAGCATGAGCCTATCCGCAATGAGGGCAATAAACTCTCCGTTTGTGGGCTTATCGTTCTTTCCATAGATGTTGTAGCCGAAGATGGCGTTGAGGTTTTCTATTTTTCCGCGCGCCCATGCCACTTCGATGGAATGGCGAATCGCGCGCTCTACTTTGCTAGAAGAGGTATCAAAATGTGCGGCAATGGCAGGATAAAGCTCTTTGGTGATGGAATTGATCATCTCGGGCGAATGGATGACGATTTTAATGGCCTCCCGCAGATACTGATATCCCTTGATATGAGCGGGGATGCCGATGGAAAGAAAAATGCTCGTGATTTTTTCATCGAGGGATTTGCTCTGCACGAGCTTTTTGCTGCCCGTCACCTGGCGCATATGGAAAAGATCCAGCAGGCGCTTATAGACAAGCTCCATATGAAACGGCTTGACCATATAGTACTTCGCTCCAAGCTCCAGGGCGCGGGTGATGAGGGCCTCGCTGCCCAACGCAGAGAGGACGATGGTCTCGGGCATTTTTCCAAACTGGCCGCTTGCAAGTTTCTCTAGCAGCAGGAATCCATCCGCTTCGGGCATGATGAGATCGGTAATAAGGGCAGTAGGCTGTGTGCTCTGCACAAGCTGAAGGGCGATTTCCGCATTTTCCGCAACGCCTACAACTTCAATTTCCGGCTGAGCATCCATATAGGCATAAAGATTCTCCGCCAGCACTTTGTTGTCCTCTGCAATTAACAACCTGATTCTCTCCGACATTTTCCTTTGCTCCTCTTTTCTCTAATCATTTCTCAATTTTAAAAGCTCCATAAAAATGGAAAAACTGTTTAAAACTGGAACAAAAATATTATATCTGCCAAAAAAATTTTAAACAAGATGATTTGCCGGGGAGTTTTTGTAAAAAACTGTATTATTGTGCCAGATTGATATACTTTTTGAAACAGATAGTTAAGAATTGCGTTACAATCTTCTGTTTTGTAGATAAAAAGGGGGAAAGAGAAATAAAAAGGGCGCCGGCATTTGCTTTGCAGGCGCCCTTTTTTAGCGTTCAGGCTGCTTTCTTTTGTAGCAGATCTGCACGCCCAGGTAGATGAGCAGTGAGGGGACTACCGCAAATCCCAGCAGCACCAACATGCTCTTTGCGAGGAAAGAAGGGGAAACCGCCGCCCCGGAAAGGTATTTGACAGGGATGCTC
>USII01000026.1 GCA_900554725.1 uncultured Eubacteriales bacterium | reverse complement strand
TGGAGGACCTGTGCGTATCCCGGACCTCCTTTACCTGGGGCGTTCCGGTGGAGTTTGATCCCAAGCATGTGGTCTATGTCTGGATCGACGCGCTTTCCAACTATATTTCCGCCTTGGGCTACCTTTCGGAGGACGATTCCAAGTTTCGCAAGTATTGGCCAGCAGATGTTCACCTTGTGGGCAAGGAGATCATCCGCTTCCACACTATCATCTGGCCCATTATGCTGATGGCGCTGGGGCTTCCTCTGCCCAAAAAGGTATATGGGCATGGATGGGTCATCCTGGAAGGCGGGAAGATGAGCAAAAGCAAGGGCAATGTGATCGACCCGGTCAAGCTGGTGGATAGATACGGTGTGGATGCGCTGCGCTATTTCCTGCTCAGGGAAATGCCCCTTGGAAGCGACAGCCTCTTCAGCAACGAAATTCTCATCAACCGCATCAATTCCGATCTGGCAAACGACCTTGGAAACCTGCTTTCCCGCACAGTTTCCATGATCGAAAAGTATTTTGGCGGCGTGGTGCAGGCGCCCTCCTGCTCCAAGCCGGAGGAAGATGAACCGCTGATACAGCAGGGAAAGGCGCTTTCGGGCAAAGTGGAAGAGCTGATGGATGGCATGCGCTTTGCAGAGGCCTTGGCGGCCATCTTTGAATATGTGGGAGCGCTCAACAAGTATATCGATATTACTGCGCCCTGGGTCCTGAGCAAAGAGGAGAAAAACAGGAATCGGCTGGCAACGGTAATGTATCACCTGGCGGAAGGGTTGCGCATTGTGGGTGTATTGTTGACGCCCTTCCTGCCCGAAACGGCGGAAAAAATGCGCCGGCAGCTTTGCGTGGAAAAAGAGCTCTACGACTGGCAGAGCGTGCAGACTTATGGCAGATTCCCGGAAGGGGTAAAGGTGCAAAAGGGCGATCCCCTTTTCCCGCGCATAGACCTTGCAAAAGAATTGGAGGAGTTGGAGAAAATTACCAAAACCCACGCTTCCGATGCCACAAAAGGTGGGCAGGACGGCGCGAAAAAGGCAGCGGAAAAACCGGAAATTGGCATAGAGGAATTTGATAAAATTCAGCTGAAAACGGCCAAGGTGCTGGCGGCGGAAAATATCCAGAAGAGCAAAAAGCTTTTAAAGCTCACCGTTCAAATGGGGGACGAAGTGCGCACCATCGTCTCGGGCATTCGGGGTGCGTATGAAGCAGAGGATATGGTGGGAAAGAGCGTTGTCGTCGTCGCAAACCTCAAGCCGGCAAAGCTCTGCGGCGTGCTTTCCCAGGGAATGATTCTGGCCGTGGGCGAGGGGAGCGAGCTTGCACTTCTCACTGCGGATAAGCCCATGCCGGATGGCCTGGAGATTGGCTAAAAAGATGAAAGAACAAAAGCTGATCGATTCGCATGCGCACCTTCTGGACGAGCGCTTTGATGAAGATCGCGCCCAGCTGATAGAGGATCTTTCCCGGCAGATGGAGGCGGTGATAGAGTGCGCCTCTGCTCCGGAGGATTTTGAGCGGATTTTGGAGCTGACGCGCCGCTATCCATTGATTTACGGCGCCGTGGGCGTGCATCCTGAATCAGTAGATTCCTATACCCAGCAGGCCCTTGAGCGCATAGAGCATCTGCTTGAAGAGCCCAAAATTCTGGCGATTGGGGAAATCGGGCTGGATTACCACTGGGAGCCGGAAAAAAAGGAGCGTCAGAAGGAGGCACTGTGTGCGCAGATGGAACTGGCCGGGCGGCTGCGGCGGCCGGTTGTGCTGCACAGCAGGGATGCCACTGCGGATATGCTGGCACTGCTTGGGGAATTTCCCGGGCAGCGCGGTGTGCTGCATTGCTTTTCGGGCAGCGTGGATACGGCTAGAGAACTGCTGAACCGGGGCTATTATCTGGGCTTTGGCGGCACGCTGACATTTTCCAACAACAGGAGGGGCGTGGAAGTGGCGGCCTATGCGCCGCTAGATCGCATTCTCATTGAGACGGATAGCCCATATCTTGCGCCGGTTCCCGTGCGGGGCACGCGCAACAACCCGGCCAATACGCGCTATGTCGCCCAAAGGATGGCGGAAATCAAGGGAATTTCCAGGGAGGAAGTGATCCTTGCAGCCAATGCCAATGCAAGGGAGCTCTTTGGGTTTTAGCGGAGTAGGCGCCGAGAAACAGCATGTTCGGGGCAATAAAAAAAGGATGCTTTGCATCCTTTTTTTATTATCTTTATCTTGCGTAGAGCAGCCGGGCATCCTCATCGTTATAAAGATACCAGAAATGGCCGTGCGTGGGCTTGGGGTGGCCATCCTCCGGGGGAAGATTTGTGCCATCGAATGTCATATCGCATTTATCGGTTTTCTCCAGGTAGAGAATATGATGCTCATAAGAGCCGGTATTTGGGTCTTTATACCACTCTTCCCAAGGGTAGCCTTCTTTTAGCATATCCTCTGTGGGGATTGCATGCACGATCATACCGCCATTGAACCACTGATATTTGCAGTACTGTTCATCTGTCTTTTCCGTGAGGCCGCTCAGAACTTTTTCCGCACCGAATCCCATCTTGTCGAAGGTTTCGAAGCAGCCATTCTCTTTTAGCATCTCTTTGAGCTTCATTGCAAAATCCTCCTAATATTCGTTTGTATGGCAATTGCCATGGGTATAGACCCATTATAGCATGTTTTGGAAAAGAACAACAGCAATTTTCTTAGGGGCGCAATAGTTCTTTTGTAATGGCGTGCTTGTAGTCGTCCTGGCCGCGAGGGCTATCTATCATGGTGACAACCAGCCGATTGCCCTGCTGGGCGCCCTGCCACCAGGCGGCCAGCCAGGAGACCTTTTCGGATTGCTCTACTCCGCGCAAGGCCGTGCCCGTTTTTGCGGCCAGGGGGAGGTCTTTTATCTGGATGGATTGGGCAGTGCCAGAGCGCACAACGGCGCGCAGGCAGGGAATCAGGGTGTCTACTGTTTCCTGCGTCATGATGCCCTCGATATAGACTTCGCGCTCTGCGGCATAGAGCGTTTCATAATGCAGGCCATCCGAGTATTTGCGAATGCTTTCCACAAGCTTTGGAGCGAGCATATCTCCCCCGTTTTGGAACACAGTGTACATGGCCGCTGCCTGAATTGGGGTGACGAGGATTTCTCCGTGCCCAAAGGCCATATCCGAGATGAGCTTGCGGTTGATCTCCGTGCCTTCGTTGATGAGATTGGCCTGAGCTGTTGGCAGATCAAAGGGAACTGCTTCTTTGAGGCCGATGCGGTTCATGTATTCCAAAAACTTTTCCTGCCCCAGGTTTAAGGTTGCCCAGGAAAAGTAGATGTTATCTGAAAAGCGAAAGGCCATCTCCAAATCCACAGGGCCATCCGGCGTTTCGTTGCGGGTGACCTTGTCCCAATACCAGACGCCATCCGGCTTCCAGGCATTTCCCGTGACAGTATAGGGGAAAACCGTATCGGCATCTACCACCCCGTTTTCCAGCGAGGGGGTAATGGTAAAGGGTTTGAGCAGTGAACCGGGCGGATAAAGCCCTAGCGTGGCCTTTGGGAAAAGCGGTGCGCCCGCCTCTTCGCTGTTCAGCGCAGCATATTCCTCGTCGGAAACGGGGAAGGAGAAGATGTTGGCATCAAAGGAAGGATAGGAGATCATCGCTTGAACAAAGGCGTTGGTAGGGTCCATCACAATGGCAATGCCCGTCTGGTTCTCTCCAATGTTGCTGGACATGGCGTAATAGGCCCGCTGCTGGAGGTCGTGGCTGAGCGTCAGGAAAATATCTGCGCCGTTTTCCGCGGGCTCTTCATAGATAGTAGAGTGATACTGGCCATCCTCTGTATACATGTTGATTTTCAGGCCGTCTTTTGGCTGGAGATATTCATCGTACTGCAGCTCAATGCCGGTTTTTCCAACCAGTGTTGCGTTTTCAAAGCCCTGTTCTTGGAGCTGCTCAAGCTCTTCCTCGTTGGGCGTGCCGGCATACCCCACCACATGGGCATAAATGGAGCCATAGGGGTAGTAGCGCTGGGGCGTGATGGAGGAGCGATCGACGCTAAGGGAAGGATCGATGGCGCAAATTGAGGCCTCCAGGTTTTGGGAGATGCTGTCCTTTGGGGCCACATAGGCTACGACAGTGCCATAATTATGCTCC
Source organism: uncultured Eubacteriales bacterium (assembly GCA_900554725.1). GTDB lineage: Bacteria > Bacillota > Clostridia > Christensenellales > Christensenellaceae > QANA01. The sequence continues at coordinate 5,511 of USII01000026.1, read as the reverse complement.
AGGGCGGAATTATACCGCTCCCGCAGCGAAACCTGTTCCTCCTCATCCAGGGAGACGAGGGAGGAAAGCGCGGTGATAATGGCGTTGATATCCTGATCTTGCGCCACAGAGATCACGACGGTATCCGAATAGGCGTTTTCCGCCACACAGGTGTGATCCGCAGTGAAAATTTCGCCGCGCTGGCCCTTTGTGGAAATGAGGGAAAGCTGATTTCCCGAACTGTATCCGGGAAGGATCATCTCGGGAGAATACTGAATGTGATAGGCGCCGCCCTCCTGAATAATGCGCGTGCGCACAGTGTGTTCCAGCGTAAACCGATCCGCAATATAGCGGATGCGCAAAGAGAGGTAGATGGCGTTATCCTCCAGGGAGACGCTGCGATCGGCTATCTCTATTTGATTCACACCCAAAGAGGAGACGACATATTGATAGTTATCCACATATTCTTCCTGGGAAATTTTGCTGTCGCCCTGGTCCCAAAGGCAGGCATGCGCCTCGGCAAAATTCATGGAAGAGAGGGCGGAGGCAAAGCTGCTGGCGAGATCTTCCGCCGTCTGCGTTGCCATGCACCCGCCGACCAGCAGGCAGAACAGTATCAAAACAGCCAGAAAGAGCAGAATCTTTTTCATGTATGCAGGGCACTCTTTTCTTAAAACTCCCTCTTATTATATACGATGCGCCGACAAATTGCAAAAGCCGGGAAGGCATACAAAGGCGGAAGAGAGGATATAATAATTTTGTATAAGGGCTGCAAAAAGGCTTGAAATCGGCCTTTATTTGACAATTACATGCCGCTGTTATATACTTTGCACTGAAAAACTGAAGCGTTCGGAGGAGTTTATGAGAAGGAAAAAAGGCAGAGATGTATCTGTGAATAAGCACAGCCTCTACTCGAGGATTCTCTACCGGGCAGATCTGCCCAGTATCACGGAGCGCGAACTCACCCTCGCCGATAAAAAAAGAGAACAGGAGAAGAAAAAGAAGAGAATTGGCCGGATAACCGAATTTCTAAGTCAGGTAAGCATGGCCATAAGCGGCTTTTTCCAAAAGGCAAAGGCCAGTATAAAGGGCTTTGCGCGGGGCTATGAGAGCGGGGGAGATAACCGCAAGTTCTATGCCAGCGTTGCGGGCAGTGCGGCGGCGCTCATCGCCATCACGCTAATTTGCACTTCGGGCATTCTGGAGCCCCCCAAAACACAGATTACGATAAACGATACCGGGCGGATTGTTTCGGCGGATACCCGGGCAAAAACCGTCGGTGAATTTTTGGAGAAAAACCAGATTGCGCTGGAAGATGGCGATGTTTTGGAGGTTTCAAAGGAAGCCCCCATCACAGAGGGAATGGAAATTGTCATCCGGCGCGCGCTGCCGCTCACGATTGTAGATGGCGGCCAGGAAACGCAGGTGAAGCTGCTGGCCGGCACGGTGGAAGAGGCGCTGGAAAGAGCCGGTATTCAGCTTGGCGAGAACGACGAGGTATACCCGGAGCTCAGCTCGCATGTCAGCTCGGGCACGACCATTAACATCATAAAAGTAACAGAAGAGATCATCACAGAAGATGAGACGCTGTACTTTAAGGAAATCACAAAAGAGGATGACGAGCTTGCAAAAGGCAAGAGCGAGGTCGTTACCCAGGGCGAAAACGGGCTGGCGCGGCATACCATCCAGATCGTCTATAAAAACGGAATTGAGGTTTCGCGCACAGAAATTGGCTATGAAGTCATAAAAGAGCCGGTGGATCAGGTGACGCATATTGGCACATATGTCGCGCCGGTCAAGAAACCCTCTTCTTCAAAGCCGAGCAGTTCTGGCGGCAGCTCCGGGCAGAGCAGCGGAGAAGTCAGCAATGGGGCGACGGACGATTCGGGCAACCGAACTTCGGTGCCGACGGTGGATGAAATTCATCAGGGCAACCTGTATGAGCATGGGCAGGCGGCGCCGCCCGCATCTTCCATCATCGCAAAAACTGTGGTGATAGATAAAATCACCGCTTATACCCACACCGGAAATCCCACTGCCACGGGAACCTACCCGCGCATTGGCACGGTGGCGGCAGATCCCAAGCGCTTCCCCTATGGAACGAAAGTCTATGTGCCGGGATATGGATATGGCCGCATAGAGGATACCGGTGGCTTCCGCGATGCCTCCTATACGCAGTTTGATCTTTTTATGGATACGGAGAGCGATTGCAGGCAGTGGGGCGTGAAGAGAAACTGGAAAGTATATATTTTGAAATAGCAGCGAAATTTCCGCCCTCTCCAGGGCGGAGAAAACCGGCCGGCAGAGTTCTGCGGAAAAAGCGGGGGATTCCCGGGTTTTTCCGCGGGCTTGCCGGCTCTTTTCTTGCGGGCGCCGGGCAGAAAAAAGGGCGGAAGATATTTTGCGCCCGAGCGGCGCTTGTGCTATACTCCTAAGGGAACACATGGAAAAGGAAGTGAAACGATGGTATCGGCAGGGTTAATTATAGAAGGCGGCGGCATGCGCGGCGTATATAGCGCGGGCATTCTGGATTTTTTCCTGGATCAGAATCTGGAGTTCTCCTCTGTTTACGGCGTTTCGGCGGGTGCCTGCCACGCCTGCAGCTATCTTTCGCGCCAAAGAGGGCGCGCTTTTGCAGTCAATGTGGATTACCTTGAGGATAAGCACTATTGCAGCGTGTATAGCTGGCTGACAACGGGCAATATGCTGGGCGTGGAGATGCTCTACGATAAAATTCCAAACCAGCTGAATTTATACGATTATGATGCCTTTGAGAAAAGCAAATCCAAGTTCTATGCCGTGGCTACCAATTGCCAGACGGGCGAAGCCGCATATCTGCCCGTTACGCATATGCGCAGAGATATCCGCAAAGTGCAGGCCAGCAGTTCTCTTCCAGTGCTGGCAAAAATGGTGGAGATCGACGGCCGGCTTTATATGGATGGCGGCATGGCCGATAGCATTCCTCTGCGCAAATCGATACAGGATGGAAACCGAAAAAATGTCGTGCTGCTCACGCAGCATGATGGGTATACCAAAGAGCCTAACAAGGCGATGGGGATCATCCGGATGGTTTACCGAAAATATCCGAAGCTGGTGGAGGCGACTGCTACACGGCACATCCGCTACAACCAGGCGCTGAAATTCGTGGCGGAGGAGCAGAAAAAGGGAACGGCCTTTGTTATTCGCCCAAAACATCCCGTGCATGTGGGCAGGCTGGAAAAGAACCGGGAAAAGCTGCAGATGCTCTATGAAGAAGGCTATGCGGATGCAAAAAGCTGCTGGCCGGAGCTTCAGGCATTTTTGCAGGAAGAGAAGGCATGAGCTGGAATATGCAAAGAAGAAAACCCGCGGAGCAAAAAGCTCTGCGGGTTTGTTACAGGCGCTACTTTTTTTCGGCTTTTTTAAGGGAGGGCGCCGCTTTTTGGAGCAGGACTGATGAAAGGCACAGCGCGAACAATCGCCGCCGCAACCATATGGGCCATGTTTTTTTACAGCCAGCGCGGCAAAGAAGCAGGCGACCAGCAGTGCAGCCAGGAGCAGATAATCCCAAAAATTCATGCTAAAACCCCAGCAGCAGGCCTATTGTATAGACCAGGAAAGCCGCAACCCAGGCGACGAGGCACTGCAACAGCACGATGAAGAGCGTCGAACTCTTTTTTCCGAGTTCTTGATTGATAGCGCCCACAGCCGCCACACAGGGCGTATACAATAGGGTAAACACCAAAAAGGAGAGGGCGGCAAGGGGTGTAAACATGCCGGAAAGGACGGCGGGCATCGTTTCCATGGAAGAGCCCGTCAGAATAGAGAGCGTGCTGACGACAGCCTCCTTGGCGGAAAAGCCGGTGATAAGGGCACTGGCGGCTCGCCAATCTGCAAAACCCAGCGGCGCAAAGATGGGGGCAATGAGCTTGCCGATGCTGCCCAGCATGGAAGCTTCGCCATCCTGCACATAGTTGAAGCGGAAATCGAAGCTTTGCAGCACCCAGATGATGACGGTGGCCAGCAGGATGATGGTAAAGGCCCTTTTTAGAAAATCCTTTGCTTTTTCCCACATATGCAGCGTCACGCTCTTGGCGGAAGGCATGCGGTAGGAGGGAAGCTCCATGACAAAGGGAACCGGATTTCCCTGGAACTTTGTGCTTTTAAGCACAAGGGCAGCGAGAATGCCGCAGAAGATGCCAAAAAGGTATAGCCCAATCATCACATACGCGGCGTGCTGTGGGAAAAAGGCGGCAGAGAACATGCCGTAGATGGGAAGCTTGGCGCTGCACGACATAAAGGGCACCAACATGATGGTCATCTTTCTATCTCGCTCGGAGGAAAGCGTGCGTGTGGCCAAAATGGCCGGCACAGAGCAGCCGAAGCCCAGCAGCATGGGCACAAAGCTGCGCCCCGAAAGGCCAATGCGCCGCAGCGGTTTATCCATAATAAAGGCGATGCGCGCCATATAGCCGCTATCCTCTAAGAGGGAGAGCAGGAAGAACAGGATGAGGATGACGGGCAGGAAAGAGAGCACGCTGCCCACACCCGCGCAGACGCCATCGATGATCAGCGAGCATAAAACCGGGTTGATTTGTGCGTATACCAACAGGCCTTCAAGGCCATCGATTGCAAGCTGCACGCCCTGGGCAAGAAGATCCTGGAAAAATACGCCAATAGGGCCAAAGGTGATCCAAAAAACCGCAAACATGATGCCGATAAAAATCGGGATCGCCCAGATGCGATGCGTCAGGATGCTGTCTATTTTCAGGGAACGCATCTGTTCCTTGCTCTGGCGCGCCTTGACGACAGTGCGGCTGCAAAGCCCTTCGATATAGGTATAACGCATATCGGCCAGCGCGGCCAGGCTATCCGTTCCCAGATCGCTCTCCATTTCGCGGACGATATGATCTACAATATCCAGCTCGTTTTCATTGAGCTTGAGGGCCGAAATGGCGGGTTCATCGCCCTCCACCAACTTGGTGGCGGCAAAGCGGACGGGCATGCCAATGGCCTGAGCGTGATCTTCTATTAAGTGGCAGAGGGCGTGAATTGCCTTATGCACCGGCCCGGAGCAGAAATCCAGCCGGCCGGGCCGCTGCTTTGCCTCCGCTACGCGCATGACTGCCGCCAGCAGATCTTCAATTCCCTCGTTTTTGCTGGCCGAGATGGGAACGCAGGGAATCCCAAGTTCCCGGGAAAACTTATCGATATCGATGCTGCCGCCATTGGCGCGCACTTCATCCATCATGTTAAGAGCCAGAACCATGGGGATATTCAGCTCAAGAAGCTGCAAAGTGAGGTAGAGGTTGCGCTCGATATTTGTGGCATCGATGATGTTGATGATGGCATCGGCATGCCCCCATAGGAGAAAATCCCGTGTGACAACCTCTTCCGAAGTATAGGGAGAGAGGGAATAGATGCCCGGCAGATCCACAACAACCAGTTCCGGGTGCTTTTTTATCATCCCCTCCTTGCGCTCTACCGTAACGCCAGGGAAGTTGCCCACATGCTGGTTGGAGCCGGTCAGCTGGTTGAACAGCGTGGTTTTGC
>USII01000025.1 GCA_900554725.1 uncultured Eubacteriales bacterium | reverse complement strand
CGCGCTTCTTCCAGGCTTATTTCAAAGGAAGGGTCAAACACCTCTTCTACCACCTGCTTTTCCGCGTAAACGGAAATGGCGCCCGTCTGATCGTCTATCTCCACCCGGGCATCCTGCGTGATGCCGAAATTGCGCTTATATGCGGAAATCAACGCTGTCTTAATCGCGTCCAGCAGTGTCTGTTTATCGATGCCCTTTTCCTGCTCCAGCTCCTCCAGAGCTTCCATAAATTCCTGGTTCATCAAACCCTCCTAAAACTCGATGTGCGGCCGAATCAGCGAAATTTTCTCCCTGCCCAGCTCCATAACTTGCCCTTTTGGCAACTCGAGGCGCACAACAGCATCATCATACCCAATGAGAACAGCCGTCCATTCCTTTTTGCCTTCCAGCTTCTCATAGAGCCTCACATCCACTTTTGTATTCAGTGCGCGCTCGAAATCCCGCGGTTTTTTTAAAGGCCGGTCTATCCCCGGCGAGGAAACACAAAAAACATATGCGTGTTCAATCGGGTCGGCTTTATCGATAATGGGCTCAATCGCCAGGCTGACAGCCTCGCAATCGTCCAGCGTCACGCCGCCCTCTTTATCGATATACACCACAAGTTCATCGTCCTGCCCTTTTACTTTCGCATACTCTACATCCACCAGCTCGTAGCCCAGCTCCGATACTCTCTGGCCCACCAGCTTTTCAACCATTTCTTCAATTCTTTTGGACAAATGTTTCCTCCTAAAGCTTTTAATAAGCAAAGAGTGGGCACAACCCCACTCTTTTTAAGAGCACTATTACCGGCTTATTTTAGCACAAAAAAACCGCATTTACAAGCATTTTTACAGAAAATCTATACATCGGCGCCCTTTTGCCCGACATTTTTTGGCGATTTTGCAAGAAATGCCGCAAAAAGAGTTCTCTTGGCTTTTCAGCAGAAAATCTGCGCGCCATTCATGCTCTTCTCATCCAGAATAGCCGAAACCCTGCATTCCCCCGCGCTCAGGCTGCGATTGCCCTTCAGGTAAAAATGCTTGCCTTCATAAAGCCTGAGAATTGCCTGGTTCTGGTTGTTGCACTCCTCGATGTATTTTGCCGTCGCCGGGGAAACCTCCACCAGATAGCGCGGCGAATCCTTTGCCAGCACATAGCGGTGCACTTCCCGGCGCACGCGCATGGCCATGGCCTGGGGCGAATATACTTTTCCCGTAGAGCCGCAGTACTTGCACTCTTCCAGCAGCAGCGCGGAAAGCTTTCTGCGCACTTTCTTGCGCGTCATCTCCACAAGACCCAGGCCAGTGAACCCCACGACATTGGTTTTTGTGCGATCTGCCTTCAGCGCCTCTTCCAGGGCTTGCAGAACTTTCGCCTCGTTTTCTTCTCCTTCCATATCCACAAAATCTATGACGATCATGCCGCCAATATCCCTGAGCCGGAGCTGCCTGGCGATCTCTTTGGCCGCCTCGATGTTGGTATTGACAATGGTTTCCTGAAGGTCATCCTCGCCTACATACTTTCCCGTATTGACATCGATAACAGTAAGGGCCTCCGTTTCCTCGATATACAGATAGACGCCATTATCCAGCCAAACTTTTTTCGCAAGGGCCTTTTCGATTTTGGGCTCGATGTTATAGAGATCAAAAATATTATCCGGCTTAGAAAAATATTCCACCCGCTGGGCCAGGGCAGGCGTTGTGATCTCCGCCACAGCCAGCACTTTCTCGTAATAATCCTTATCGCTTATGACAAAGCGCTCCACATCCTCTGTAAACATATCCCGCACCGTGCGGAAAAGCAGCGTTTCCTCTGCATGGATCAGCCGCGGCGCAGAGACAAATTCCGCCCGATCCTGAATTCTTCCCCAAAGCCGCGCCAGGAAATTGACCTCTTCAGCCAGCTTTTCCTCTGTGCAGCCCACAGCCGCTGTGCGCACAATAATGCCCATGCCCTCGGGCTTGTGCTTTTCTATAATGCCCTTTAGCCGCTCGCGTTCAGCCTCATCTCCAATGCGCCGTGATACACCTACATGATCTACTGTGGGCATGAGGACGATCATCCGCCCGGGCAATGTAATATGCGTGGTAACGCGCGCACCCTTTGTGCCGCCCGGCTGCTTTAAGATCTGCACCATAATCTCCTGGTTTGGCTTTAGAAGATATTTGATATTTGCATTTTTCAGCTCCCGATCCACATTAGTGCGGTTGCCCTGAAATTCAAAATCAGATTTATCCGCCATGATATCGCCGGCATAGAGAAAAGCATTCTTTTCCAGCCCAATATCTACAAATGCGGCCTGCATGCCAGGCAGAATATTTTCCACGCGGCCTTTATAGATATTGCCAACCAAGCGCTCATTGCCGCGAAATTCCACCTGAATTTCCGCAAGCTCCCCATCCTCCAGCAGGGCAACGCGCGCCTCATGAGGATTGACATCTGCGATGATCTCTTTTTTCATCCGAAATACCCTCCCAAAACTATAAACTATATGAAAAGCTCGCAAAGAGCCTTTATTTCACCTTTTTGCTCGGCATAAAGCTCCTGGCGGACGACGCGCACATTCCCCAGGCTGCCCATGTTCTTTTCCGCCTCTGCCAGCAACAATTTGGGCGTTACCGTTTCCGCGCCGAAATTGCCCAGCATCAGGCGTGTGCACCGCCCCAAATCCGCCTCGTAGATGAGCGGGCGCAAATCCATTTGCCTGCTCTTTTGCTTGCGCTGCTTTGTGATAATATAGCTCTGCTGGGCCATCACCTGCCCAAGCCATGTGCGGAAGGCATCGTTTTCTGTAAAAATTTCATATTCCGCCCGCACAGCCAGGGCCATAAGCTTTGCAAGCCCTTCGGGAAGGCGCCCCATGGCGCAGATGGAAAAGCCCTGCGGCATTTGGGCAGAGAGCGCCTCCTTTGCCGCGGGAATCTCTATCTCCTCCGCCGTCTGCAGCTCGAAATAATCCCCCTCCGTTTCCATTCCCACCGCCATTGCGGAGGCAAAGGAAAGGCTCATATGAGGGTGAAAACCCTCTGTATATTTTGCGGGAATCCCAGCCCGGCGAACCGCCCGGCAGAATAGATCCTGCAAATCCAAATGCGAAAGAAACCGGCCCAGGCCAGCCCTTGCAAACTTTACGCCTATTCTCATTTTAAACAAAACCTCCCAAGCCCGCATCCCTGACAGCCCTCGCGGCAATCGGGCGTTACCGCGGCTTCTTTGGCCTTTATCAGTTCGCGCTTCAGGTACCCCGGCGCGATATATGCATCAATATGGCTCCAGGGCAGAACTTCCTCCAGGCTGCGCTCCCGGCAGGCGTAAAAATCCGGGTCGACCCCCGCCTGCAGAAAGGCTTGGTCAAATGCCTCCTGGTTAAACTGATCCTGCCAGGAATCGAACTGGGCGCCATTTTGGCGCGCAAAGAAAAGCACATCGCACAGGCGGCGGTCTCCCCGCGCAAAAACCGCCTCCAGATAACTCAGCGCCGTATCGTGGTAGCTGTATTTTACCCCGCGCATGCGCAGTTTTTCTTTGAGATACTGCTGCTTTTGGTGCAGTGATTCCCTGGTATCCTGCGCCTCCCACTGGAAGGGTGTAAAAGGCTTTGGCACAAAAGAAGCCGTGCTGACATTCACCTGCAAGCTCCCTCTGCGCAGCTCCCGGGGAACCTGGCCAAACACGCTTTTGATGTTTAACACCAGCTCGGCAATGCCATCCAGATCTTCATAGGTTTCCGTGGGCAGCCCAATCATAAAATAGAGCTTAATGGTAGTCGCCCCGCTCTCAAAGGCATAGCGAACCCCTCTTAGGATCTCCTCTTCCGTGATATTTTTATTGATGACATCCCTAAGCCGCTGTGTGCCCGCCTCGGGCGCAAAAGTAAAGCTCTGTTTGCGCGCTCCCTGCATGCGCTTGGCATAGTCCTTCTGGAAGGAATCTACGCGCAGAGAGGGCAGGGAGATGCTGACGCGCTTTTCTTCAAAAGCATCAAACAGCTGGTTTGCAAGCGTATCTATTTCGCTGTAATCCCCGGAGCTTAAAGAGGAAAGGGAAATTTCCTCGTAGCCCGTGCTCTTAATGAGCTTTTCCGCCTGGGCGCAAAGTGTCGGCACCTTTTTTTCCCGGACAGGGCGGTAAATAAACCCTGCCTGGCAGAACCGGCATCCCCTTGTGCAGCCGCGAAAAATTTCCAGCGTCACCCTATCGTGCACAATGCCAATATTGGGCACGATGAGCTTGTCTGGAAAATAAGCAGAGTCCATATCCGCAAGAAAACGCTTGCGCACGGGAAGATGCTCGCCCCGGATGCTTTGCACCGTGCCATCCTCATGATAGCAAACTTCCGTCAGCGAAGGCACATATATCCCCTCTATTCCGGCAGCGGCCTTCAAAAATTCTTCCCGGCTGCCACCCGCTTTTTTATGCGCGGCATAAAGGTCCAGCAGTTCCATATTTACCTGCTCGCCCTCGCCTATAATGAACAAATCGATAAAGTCTGCCAGCGGCTCCGGGTTATATGTGCAGGTGCCTCCCGCAATAATGAGGGGGAATTCCTCTCCCCGTTCCCTGGCGCGCAGCGGAATATCCGCCAGCTCCAGCATGCGCAGCACCGTCGTATAGCACATCTCATAGGAGAGGTTAAAACCGATGATATCAAATTCCCGAGCAGCCGAATGCGTTTCCAAAGAAAAAAGAGGAATCCCCTCTTTTTGCATCTGCTCCTGCATATCCGGAAAGGGGGCATAGGCTCGTTCAGCATAAGTATCTTCCCGCTCGTTTGTCAGATGATAGAGGATGACACTTCCAAGATGCGACATTCCAACTTCATAGATATCGGGAAACGCGAATAAAAAGCGGATAGGGACATCTGTATTCTTGCGCGCGATGCCTACCTCTCCGCCGATATATCTGCCCGGTTTTTCCACCAGCGGCAGGATTTTTTCCAGTTTTTTCAGATCGATCACAATTTCCTCCCGTGGGCGCAGGCGCCGGCACTTTGACTTCCCATGCGCATACCCTCACAACAAGCATATAGGTATTATAACATCATCTCCCCCCAGGGTCAAACACCTGATGCCCTCTGGCCACATCCCCCAGCTTTGCGCCGCTGCCCCTGCAAAGGGCGTAATCCAGCAGCTCTCCTTCTCCCACCGTCCGGATCAGATGCATCTGATCGTCTAAAACATATAAAAGATTATAACTTCTGGCATCCATGCGGGCAATGGCCTCTCCCACGCTGCGCTCGGCCGGGATAGCCGTGCTGCGCACCTGTGCACTGCCCCGGCGGAGGATCTCCCGGCGCTTTGAAAGCGTCCCCTCCATCACGGAAAGCGGGGCAAACCGGTAGTGCCGGGCAGAAGCAAATATCATAAATCCTCCCATGAGAAGAATTGTGGGGTTGAGCGAGCCAGCAGCCCAAAAACAGATCCCAAGCGCCGTAATGCAAAGCCCGGTAAATACACCCATAGCGCTCACCAGCCGCACACAGGCCAGCCTGGGCATCGCATAGCAAAGGGCGCAGCAAAGCACCCTACCGCCATCCATGGGCAGTGCAGGCAACAGGTTTACCGCCGCCAGGGAAAGGTTGGAGCGGTAAAGCGCAGCCAAAAAGGAATCTGCAAAGAGGTCTGATCCAAACTGGAGCAAAGCCGCCAGCGCCAGATTGGCCAAAGGGCCTGCCGCTGCCATGGCAATTTCCGCACCCGGGCTTACTACCGCAAAGCTCTCAATATGCGCTGTACAGCCAAAGGGCATCAGCTCCATGTACTTGACGCGCACGCCCATGGCCTGCGCCATAACGGCATGGCCACTCTCGTGAAGCAGCAGCGCCAAAGAAAATGCCAAAACAGCGGGCAAGCCGTTCAGATAACACATCACCGCCGCCACGGGGATAAAGATGAAGTTGACTTCCAGCCTGCCCCCCAAAAAACTGCTACTCAATTTTTGCGGTTGCCTCTGTCATATCCTGCATGCTAAGAGAATCCACATAGCCAATGCCACTCACAGTTTCCAGGCAGAGCACCTCTCCCGAAAGCTGGCCCAGCATATCCGAATTCTTCACCTCATCCCCCGCGGAAACGCTGGGAATGACGCCAGTATATGTGCTCTTGGTTCCATTCGCATTTTCCACCACAACGCTATCGCTCGTGGTTTTTACCACAACGCCGGATAAAATTGCGTTGACCCGCGCACTGTCCTCCCCCTTAATGCTCACATCCTTTCCGCTATCCGAGAACGACTGCACCACTTCTCCTTCCAGCGGCAAGCTGTACGACGAGCTGGAAACGCCCACGGCATCGCCCTGCTCTTCTCCATTTACAAATTTGAGCTTGCCGAGATCCTCTTCTTTTTCCATCTCGCTTCCCGTGGCACTCTCCACACCGCCGATAATCTGCTGAGAAACGGCTGTATCCATGCTCTTAACCGCCCATATTCCAAGCGCCAGCACCGCGCAAACCATCGCACGACGGACCAGCCTGCGGTAGCTTTCCGGCGCTTCCTTCACCTTTTTTCCCATCTTTGTTATGCTGTTTCTAAGCTCGAATAAACCGCTCTGGCTATTTGCTTCGGCGCTTTGCGGGCGCTCGAAGGGGCGTTCTCCTCTTCTGCTGGAAATAAATTCACTGTTGGCCGCTTTTCTTTTTTCCGCCATAGTGCATCCTTCTCCCTTCTTTTCAGATGTAATAATCTATACTCCGCAGTTTTGCAAAATATTTCACCATGCGGCATTTTACCGTTTGTTCATTTGCCAGAAGGCCAAGGCTGCGGTATAATAAGCAAAGAATTTGGCGAAAGGAAACCCTATGGCCCGAAATACAAAAACTCTCGAAGTCCTAAAACGAATCGATTGGCTGACTGTGGCACTTGTGCTGGGCCTGGCATTGTTTGGCGTAATCGCCATTGCGAGCGCCACCTGCACGGCATACGACCCGCAGGCGCAGAGCTTCCTTGAATATCTCGGCAGCCTCAGCTCTTCTTTGCCGCTGACGCAGTTTTTATACCTCTGTATCGGTATTGTCTGCGTAATCGTCATCCTGTTTTTGGATTACAACAACATTCGGGAGTTTTGCAACATCATCTACTGGCTGTGCATCGGCCTGCTCATTTTGACGCTCATCTTTGGTTCCAGCCAGCGCGGCCTTCAAGGATGGCTGCGCGTAGGGGGAGTAGGCATCCAGACGAGCGAAATCTGCAAGCCGCTCCTCATCCTGGTGCTGGCCCGGGATTTTGCCGAACGCACCGAAAATAAAAACGGCGGAATCGATAAGTTTCGGGATCTCCTGCCGATTTTGCTAAAGTTTATTGTCCCCGTTGTGCTCATCGGCCTGCAGCCGGATTTGGGCACTGCGATGGTTTATGTGTTCATTCTGATGGGCCTTTTGTTTATGTCTAAGACAAGCTTTAAAATTCTTGGGACAATCGCCGGTGCTGCGCTGGTTCTGCTGCCCGTCGCCTGGCTGCTCATGACGCCGGATCAAAAAGGGAGAATTGAGGTATTTTTAGATCCCTCTAAAGATCCGGAAGGCAAAGGTTTTAATGTGCTGCGGGCAAAAACTGTCGCCAGCTCGGGCGGTTTTCGCGGCAAGGGCTTTTTTTCCCAGGATCTGCTCACCCAGCAAAGCAGTTTCCTTCCCGAAGATCATACCGATTTTATCTTCTCCAGCACCACCGAAGCCATTGGTTTTGCAGGATCCATTTTGCTGGTAGCTGCCTATCTGTTCCTCATCTTTCACCTTTTCCGCATCTCCATGCGTGCCCGGGATGATTTTGGCATGTATATCATTGTGGGAGTAGCGTGCATGCTGTTGTTCCATGTATTTGAAAATATCGGCATGAACATCGGCCTTATGCCCGTCACGGGCATTCCTCTGCCCCTCATCAGTTATGGCGGTTCCAACCTGTTAACAACTCTCATCAGCATCGGGATGGTGCTTAATGTGCATATGCGCTCACAGCGGCGCGCTCCCCTCTAACTCTTTTACAGTATACTCTCTTTCCTGGGCATGCCAATTTTAGCATCTGTCTGCGGGCTCTTCCGGGCAGCTTTGGCTTTGCCTTTTGTGCCTACATCCGGGTTTCCCAGCCCCAATAAAAAGCACCGGCATTGGGACACCCTCCGTAAGGAAGGTGCCCCAAGGCGGCTTTGTATTTCTTTGAAATATTGTTGTGTGAATGCGGTGTAGCCATTGGCTATGCCGTTTTTGCCTTTAAAAAAGGCTTTTTGCTGATGTGTTCTTGGAAGTATTCTTCCATTTCTTCTGCTGTCGGCTCTCGGATAATGCCAACACCGTTGTAATGGATTGCAACCTCCTGATAACGCTTGCCGTCTTTGTATTCGGGGGCGGATACCACGATTTTCTCAATAAATTCGTGTGCCAATTCAGGTGTGAGGGCTTCAAGGCGGGTAACTTGTTTTGCTTTGTCAATAAACCTCTGTAAGCTTTCGGTCTTGACTTTGGCATTTTCAAGCTCATTTTCCAAAGAGGGAATACGGTCTTTTAACTCGCTCTGCTCATTTTCAAGGGACATCGACATCGTGGCAAATCGCTCATCGCTGATTTTGCCCGTTGTGTTATCTTCATAGAGCTTTTGGATAATTCCGTCAATCTCCCGCACACGCAGCTTTGACTTATCAAGCTCCCTGCGCTTTTCAGCAAATTCTTTCTTTTGTTTCTCGCCAAATTCCGCTAACTGCCTTTGTGCGAATAACTTTTCGTAACTCTGCACATACCACAGTACTCTTTGCATACTCTCAAGCACAAGCTGCTCCACGACTTTTTCCCGAATATAATGGGCAGAGCATACCTCAGAGTTTTTACGGTAAGCAGAACAGAAGAAGTAGGCTTGCTCCCGCTTGTAATTGTTGGTTACGCTGTAATACAGCTTTTCTCCGCAGTCGGCGCAATAGAGCAATCCCGAAAACATACTGACGATCCCGCTTTTAGCAGGTCTGCGGCGGTGTCGGCGCAGTTCCTGCACCAGCGCAAATACCTCCCGGTCAATGATGGCGGGGTGAGTATTCAGGAATATCTTCCATTCGTCTTTCGGTTTATCGAGCTTTTTCTTCATTTTGAAAGACTTGCGGTAAGTTCTAAAATTGACTGTATCGCCGCAATACTCCTGCTTGTCAAGAATCCCAGATACCGTATCCGCTACCCAGCCATACGGAATGGCGGGCGGCTTACTGCATTTTCTGCCGATACTGTTCCAATATTCCGTAGGAGTAAGCGCCTTTTCAGAATGGAGTTTTTTGGCTATCTGCGTCGGTCCAAGTCCCTCAACACAAAGGCTGAATATCCGTCTGACAACCTTTGCGGCAGGCTCGTCCACAATCCATTCGTCTTTGTCGTCCGAGCTTTTCATATACCCGAAAGGCGGATTGGTGGTCAGCGGTTTGCCCGACATACCCTTGCTCTGCATCACCTTGCGCACCTTATCGCTGGTGTTCTTTGCGTGCCACTCATTGAATAAATCCTGCATCGGCACAATATCGCTGATACCTTTTTCGGTGTCAATATTGTCCATTATGGCGATATATCGAATATCCAAACGGACAAAATCTTCTTCCAAAAGCTGACCCACAACAAGGCGGTTTCTGCCAAGCCGAGAGTGGTCTTTGACCACGATCGTTCCTATTAAGCCCTGTTCGGCAAGCTCCATCATCTCCATAAACGCCGGTCTTATAAAGGTTACGCCTGAGAATCCATCGTCATAGAAGAAACGGGGATTCGGCAGCTTGTTGTCCTTTGCGAACTTTTCAAGAATGACTTTTTGAGACGAGATTTGTCAAGGTATGTTTTTGCAAAGCAGTGTGCAATTCGCATTGACAAGCAGCAAAAAGAACGCTAT
>USII01000024.1 GCA_900554725.1 uncultured Eubacteriales bacterium | reverse complement strand
GATCTACACTAGATCGCTCGTCGGCAGCGTCAGATGTGTATAAGAGACAGAAAGATAGCTGTGCTCTCCGGAAGGGACAGCGTATATCAACCAGCCCATCAGGCTGCTCGACGCATCACCGCACCAGAGAAACCGCCCAGCCAAATACATGGCGAGATACCCCAATAAGACGGCCAGCGCTACAAAGATATTTTCTTTCTTTTTTCGGCTGTCAATCGCTTTTCTCTCTTTATTTTCCGATTCGTGGGGCTGTTCTTTGGACGGAGCCTGGCAATTCATCAGAGCATCCACCGTCGTATCAAAAATCTCTGCCAATTTGAGTAAATTTCTCGTGCTCGGGGCAGATTCTCCCGCTTCCCATTTGGCGACGGCCTGCCGGCTTACACCCATGCGCTCTGCCACTTTCTCCTGCGTCATCCCCGCCTTTTGCCGTAACGCCTTGATTTTGTTTTCCATTGTCATCATCTCCACCCCCTTTTTATAAAATCATACAGGAATTTCCGCCTTTTTTCCATCAACTGCGCCGCAACTTTTAGTTGCGCGGCAAAATATTTTAAGGTATCAGAGGATTCTTTCTCCTCCTCCAGCCTGAGCCACCTTCCCTTTTTTCCCCAAGGAATCCACTGACTCTTCTTTTGGGGTGCTGCGGCATAAAAAGAGCGGAGCACCCGGCTCCGCTTCCAGTATTTAAAAAAGGGTTTTCTCATCGGCCTTTGGTTCATCGCTTCTGGCCATCCGCCTTATTTTTTCCAGGGGATATTCCGGCGCGCAGCAAAAAACAAAAAGGCGCCGCAGCGCCTCTTTCTATTTATTTCCCTTTTCCTGCCCGGCGGCTCCATTCCATGTGCATTCCCCTAAAGCGGGCAGCCTTAGTAGTTGCTCATGGCAAGATGCTGATAATACAGATCGTAATCAAACCTCAAGGGCATTGCCAGCGCCTCATCGATATCGTCATCCACAATCTGATTTTTGCGAATACCCACGACGCGGCCGCCTGCACCCTCTACCAGCAGCTCTACCGCGCGGATGCCCATTTTCTGCGCGAGAATGCGGTCAAACGCAGAAGGAGCGCCGCCCCGCTGCACATATCCAAGGACGATGCACTTTGTATCATAACCCGCCTTCTTACGGATACAATCGGCTAAATCCCAACCTTTTCCTGCACCTTCGCTCATGACGATAATGCTATTGCTCTTGCCCTTCTGCTCCCGCGCTTTCAGTTCCTCGCAGAGGGTATCGTAATCATGCGGCACTTCGGGCAGAACAATATATTCCGCTTCGCCGCCTACGCCTGCTTGCAGAGCAATATCGCCACAGTTTCTTCCCATCACTTCCACAACGGCAATGCGATCGTGCGAAAGCATGGTATCCCGAATTTTGGCAATCTCCCCAATGACGCAGTTGACTGCCGTATCAAAGCCGATGGTATAATCTGTATAGCCCAAATCGTTATCGATCGTTCCCGGCAGGCCAATGGTGGGCACTCCAAGATGATGCAGCACCTTTGCGCCCTGAAAACTTCCATCGCCCCCGATGACCACAAGGCCATCAATTCCAAATCTGTGCAGCACATCCACAGCCTTTTTCTGGCCTTCAGGCGTCTTCATTTCCAGACAGCGGGCCGTTTTAAGAATTGTCCCTCCGCGGTTGACAATAAATTCCACCTGCTTGCTGCGGATTTCCGCAAGGCCACCACTGATTAGCCCAGCATATCCCCGCAGAACCCCTATCGGAGTAATCCCCTTTGCTTTGGCCGTGCGCACGACAGCATTGATAGCGGCATTCATGGCAGGTGTATCTCCGCCGCTTGTCAAGATTGCAATTCTTTTCATAGAACCCACTCTCCAAGTATAAAATTTAAAACGATTCCAACAGCGCAGATGCCCTGCGGCAGCGCCGGAAATTATCGTGCAAGGGGCGAAATTGCAGATGAATTTCGCATATCTAAAAAATTTTAGCATAAAATGTATGCCAAAGCAACAGGGAAACCGCCGCTTTTGGCGGTTTGACGCAAAAATTACATTGCCCTTTCAAGAGGCGCATTTGCCCGCACAACGCAGCCTTTCATCTTGGGCACCCTGCCTAGGGCGCGCCCAAGAAAACCTTTACTTTACCGCCACATTCTTCTCGCCCAAAAGCGCCTGCAGGCGAGAGAGCAGTCCGCTGCTCGGTGAAACGCAGAGCGCATCGCCCATGCTGTATACCTTCCCCGTCTTTTGAACCACCACGCGCACCGGGCTTTCCCCCGGGCTTTCCCGAAGCGCGGCCTTAATGGACTGAAGCATTTGTATATTTTCATCCGGCAGGCGCAAATACAGCTTTGGGGCTGCATTTTCCGCCTGTTCCACATAGGGGCGAACATCTTCCAGCAGCAGCTCCGGCTCTTCACCTACTGCCACTTTCGCCCGGATGCGGCAGATTTCATCTGTGTGCAGCCTAGCCTCGTTTTGGGCATAGGCCGCGGGGAATACCGTAATTCCGATGCTGCCCGAAAGATCCTCAAAAACGGCGTTGGCCATGATTTGGCGGGTCTTTTTTGTCGTGCGCATGCGAAGTGAAGTGAAAATTCCCAAAAGCTCTACCGTCCGGCTCTCGAAATAGCGCTGCTTTTCTTCATCCTCCGCGCTGGCCAGAATATCCGCAACGCCTATCTTCTGCTTTTTCAGCACAGCCGCATATTTTGCCAGCGGATGACCCGAAAGGTATAACCCTGCCTTTTCCTTTTCCAGCGCAAGGCGCAGCTTATCGTCATACTCGGGGATATCGGGCAGGGGCGTCTTCTGCGGCTTTGTTTCTTCCGAAAAGGCAAAAAGGCTCATCTGGCCCGTGCTGGCCAATTTGGCCTCGCTCTGGGCATTTTTATAGATTTTTTCATAAACCATCATCAGCTGGCTGCGCCGCGCGCCAAAGGAATCGAATGCGCCGGCCAGGATCAGGGATTCGATTTGCGCCTTATTGATATGGCCCGCATTTCTGCGCACAAAATCCTCAAAATCCTCATAATCGCCTTTTTTGCGCTCCTCAAATACCTGCCCGATAGAATCTCCCACATTGGCAAGGGCAGAAAGGCCAAAGCGTATCTTTCCCTCCTCCACAGTAAACAGCCGCTGACTTTTATTGATATCGGGCAGCAGAATCTCGATTCCCGCCCTTTTCAGATAGCTCATATAGTGGGAAAGCTTATCCGAAGAGGAGATGAAGCTGTTGAGCAGCGCCGCCATATATTCCGGTTCATAATAACACTTGAGATAGGCCGTCTGATAAGATACCACAGCATAGGCGCAGGCATGGGATTTATTGAAGGCATATTCCGCAAAATCCATCATCTGATCAAAGACCTTTTGCGCCACATCTTCGGGAACGCCGCGCTTTACTGCGCCATCGATGCCCTCTCCGCCATAGATGAAAACCTGGCGCTCCTTTTTCATGGCCTCTACTTTTTTCTTGGCCATGGCACGGCGCACTTCATCGCTTCTTGCCAGGGAATAGCCGGCCATATCCCGCACAATCTCCATGACCTGCTCCTGATAGACCATGCATCCGTAGGTGTCCTTTAAAATTTTCTCCAAAACCGGGTGATCATAGTGGACATGCTCCGGATGGCGCTTGCAATCGATATATTCCGGGATCTTGGCCATCGGCCCCGGGCGGAACAGGGAAATGCCCACCATGATATCCCCGAGGTTTTCCGGCTGCAAACGGGTCATCAGGTTTGTCATCCCCTCGCTTTCCAGCTGAAATACCCCTTCCGTATTGCCGGAAGATATCATCTCATACACCTTTTGATCCGAGAAATCCAAATGGTCGATATCCACATCGATTCCCCGCCCCTGGCGGATCATGAGGAGGGCATCCCGGATGACCGTAAGCGTGCGCAGGCCGAGAAAATCCATCTTTAGAAGCCCCAGATCGTTGATGTTGTTCATGTGATACTGGGTCGTGATGCTCTCATCCTTTTTGTTGAGCGCCAGAGGGGAATATTCGGTGACAGGCTTTGCCGTAATCACCACTGCCGCGGCATGCGTGCCGCTCTGGCGAGGCATGCCTTCCACCTTCATCGCCATATCCAGCCATTCGCGCACCTGGGGGTTGTTTTCATATTCCAGGCGCAGCTTATCCGATTGCTCCATCGCCTTCTTGATGGTCATTTTAATGGCAAAGGGGATGAGCTTGGCAATGCGGTCGGCTTCTGCCACGGGAATGCGCATCACCCGGGCGACATCCCTGACTACCTGCTTGGCCCCAAGCGTTCCAAATGTGATAATCTGTGCAACTTTATCCTGCCCGTATTTTTGCGCCACATAATCGATCACTTCTCCCCGGCGCTCGATGCAGAAATCAATATCGATATCCGGCATGGAAACGCGGGCAGGATTTAAAAACCGCTCAAACAGCAGGTTATACTGCAGCGGGTCGATATCCGTAATATGAAGAGCATAGGCTACAATGCTGCCTGCGGCGCTGCCCCGCCCCGGCCCAACCATGATATGGCTTCTGCGGGCAAAATCCACATAATCCCAGACGATAAGGAAATAATCGCAAAAACCCATATCCAAAATGGTCTTCAGCTCATAGCGCGCGCGCTCCTGCAGCGCTTCGCTTTTTGCGCGTTCCTGCCCATAGCGCTCCAGCAGCCCCTTCTGCACCAAGTGTTCCAAGTAGCTCTCGTTGGTATAGCCGGAGGGCACATCGAACACGGGGAGCTGAATGCGCCCCATCTCTATTTCCACATTGCACTGCTCTGCAATTTTTACAGTGTTTTCAATCGCCTCGGGAACATCACCAAACAGCGCGCTCATCTGCTCACCGCTTTTGAGGTAGAACTCCTCCGTTTCCAGCAGGCCGCCTTCATCCAGCGTGCGCCCCATCTGCAAGCACATGAGGATTTCCTGCGCCCGGGCATCTTCCTTATGAATATAGTGGGAATCGTTGGTAGCCACCAGCCCAATGCCCAGTTCCCGGCCCATGGCAATGAGCAGCGGGTTTACCCGCTTCTGCTCGGCAAGGCCATGATCTTGAATCTCAAGGTAGAAATCCCCGCCGAATATCTCCTTTAGCATGCTCGCCAACTCATAGGCCTTCTGCTTCTGGCCGGAAAGCAAAAGCTGGGGAATATCCCCGGCGATGCAGGCCGAGAGGCAGATGAGCCCCTCCTTATGCTCTGCGATGGTTTTGTAATCCACCCGCGGCTTATAGTAAAAGCCTTCTACAGAGGCGATGGAACAGAGGCGCATGAGGTTTCGATACCCCTCGTTATTCTTGGCAAGCAGGATGAGATGCGCATATTCCCGAGCGGTCTGCCCTTTTTCCAAAAGATTCTCGGCGACATACATCTCGCAGCCCAGGATAGGCTTAACCCCTTCCTTTTTGCAGGCGGTATAAAAATCCACAATGCCATACATCACGCCATGGTCTGTCAGCGCCAGGGCCTTTTGCCCGAGTTCCCGGGCGCGCCGGGGCAGTTCTGCAATGCGCGCCGCGCCATCCAGAAGGCTGTATTCGCTATGGACATGTAAATGCACAAAGTCCGGCATGCTCCTCCTCCTTTCATGCTGGAAAAGCAGGGCCGCCGCGTTTTTTACCGGCGCCCTCGCTACATAAATTATAGCACAAATCCCTTTGCAAGAGAATGAATTTCCTGTATAATGAATCCTGAGAAGATGAAAACAAAACAGGAAGGAAAAGGGTAAATTATGAGCTACAAATTGATTGCCATTGATATTGACGGAACACTGCTCACTTCAGATAAAAAGCTGACAGAGCACAGCCTCTGTGTAATGAAAGAGGCCGAGGCTGCCGGGCTGTACTGCGTGCTTGCCACAGGGCGCGTTGCAGCCAATGTCAAGGAAATATACGGCCCGCTGGGGCTGAAATCCCCCTGCATTTGCAGCGGCGGCGCCCAGGTAGTGGATGGCAACTTCCAGATGATTCATACCTGCTATATCCCAAACGAGATCGTCAAAGAGGTGCTGAATTTCGCAAAGGAAAAAGATGTCCATGTGCAGATTTTCCAGGACGAAAATTTCTACTTTGAAAAATATAGCAAATGGGCGGATATCTACCATGAAACGAGCGGCCTGACGCCTGTAGAAACGCCCAATCTGCACGAGCTCCCCATAGAAGAGCTGAACACGCCAAAAGTTCTGATTCTGGCGGAGCCAGATCGCCTGCTGGAAGTGCAGGCCGAAGCGATAGAGCGCTTCCCCATGCTCAATATTGGCCGTTCCCGGCCCACTTTCCTTGAGCTGAATAACCCGGAAGGCAACAAAGGCAATGCCTTAAAAGCGCTAGAAAAGATACTCGGCTTAAAGCAGGAAGAGCTTATCGCCATTGGCGACAATCAGATAGATGACAGCATGATCCGTTATGCAGGACTGGGCGTAGCCATCGGCAATGCCCTTGATGAAATCAAGGCGATTTCGGATTATATCGCCCCAGATAACGATCATGAGGGCGTTGCGCATGTTATTGAAAAGTTTATGCTGAACCGGGAGCCCAAAGTCTTTTAAGGGGCCTATCAAAGCATAAAATATATGGCTTTTAGGCACAGGGCTGCACGGCTTTGGCGCGAATGCAGAGATGGCGCGGGCATGCTTTTTCTGCCCAGTGCCGGGCAGAGCAAGAGCATCCCTGCCATTCCGCTTTTATTCTGAGAAAAAGAGGAAAAAATTATGAAGCGTTCCATTCGGTTAAGTAAGTTTGTCAGCGAGCTGGAGCTGGTTTCCCTTTATCAGGGAGAAAACACATCTTTTACAGTAGATACCAGCGAGCTCAACCGCCCTGGGCTTCAGCTTTCGGGGTTTTTTGAGCATTTCCCCTTCGAGCGCATTCAGCTTTTTGGAATGGGCGAAATGACCTATCTGGACAATCTTTCCCCGGAAGTGGCTGCCGAGCGGTTGGAGCGTATGTTTCAATACAAAATTCCCGCTATCGTTATTTCAAGGGGCCTGAAGCCCTCGGAGGATTTTATTCGGCTGGCTCAGGAGCACGATATTCCCCTTCTGCTTTCGGATAAGCCGAGTTCCAAAATTTCTCACGATATCATCCTGTTTTTGGATAACGAGCTTGCGCCCAGCATTGCGCGCCACGGCGGGCTGATGGATATCTACGGAGTTGGAGTGTTTATCACAGGAGAATCGGGCGTGGGCAAGAGCGAGGCAGCGCTTGAACTCGTCAAGCGCGGGCATCGCCTGGTGGCAGATGATGTTGTGGAAATCCGCAAAATTTCCGATACGACGCTGGTCGGCCGTTCACCGGATGTCATCCGGCACCTGATGGAAATCCGCGGGCTGGGGCTTGTGGATGTTTCGGTGCTGTATGGCATGGGTTCCGTCATGGTAGATAAAACCATCACGCTATGCGTGCATTTGGAGCTGGGGGATGTTCAGGATATCGACCGCCTGGGCATTGCAGAAGATCATGTGCGGCTTTTGGGCATCGATATCCCAAAAATCACCATTCCCGTGCGCCCCGGCCGGAATATTGCCATCATCATGGAAGTGGCGGCAATGAACTTCCGGCTCAAATCCCTGGGGCACAACCCGGCAGATATGCTGGATCAGAAGATGTTGGCGCTGCTCGGGTAGCGGCGCCGGGCGGCGGAAATTGTGGGCAGGGGGCCTTGCGCCGCCTGCCTTTTCTATTTTTTGCTTTTCCTCAAACGAGCATCGCGATCAGCTTTTTTAAAATATCCCGGTGCAATCGCCATGAAAAAACTGGGAAAGGAGCAGCAGAACAGAGCGAACATGTCTTTTTCTTCAAAAATCAAAACCGAACTCTGCCGGCAGAATCTCAAAGGTCCGGAATGCGCTCTCGCAGAGCTTGCGGGAATGCTGCATACAGGCGGCATTCTCTCATTTGGCGCTGGGCGTCCTGCGCTGCTGCTCAATACAGAACACGGGGATGTTGTCACTCGCATCTTTTCTCTTGCCAAAAAGTGTTTTCAGGTGGATTGTGCCCTTTCCCGCAAACAGGGGCTCAAGAAAGCCGAAACATACAGCGTCCGCATAGCAGTGCCCGATTTGCCGGGGGCGCTCCGCGCTCTGGCACTTTCTCTCTCTTCTGGCATCGGGCCGGATAGCGAGCGAATGGATTGCCTCCTTGCGCCTGCCGGCTGCCGGGAAGCTTTTCTCCGGGGAGCATTTTTAGGAGGCGGCAGCATGGCAGATCCGGGCAAGGCCTATCACCTGGAATTTGTCTCGGGCAGTCAGGCGGCTGCCGGGGAAATCCACCAGCTGCTCTGCGGTTTTTCCCTGAACGCAGGCACAATGCCCCGGCGGGAGGGCTATATTTCCTATATCAAGGGAATCGATGATATTATTACCCTGCTGACGCATCTGGGCGCCCATGCGGCAGTTTTGGAGCTGGAAAATATCCGCATTTTAAAGGATATCCGCAATACTGTAAACCGGCAAATCAACTGTGAAAACGCCAATATCGATAAAACCGTGCGTTCAGCCCTTGTACAGCTGGAAAATATTCGCCTGATCGATGCGGTAGCCGGCCTCTCTTCCCTGCCCGAGGGGCTACAGGAAACTGCCCTGCTGCGGCTGGAGCACCCCGAGGCCTCGCTTTCCGAATTGGCTGCGCTTTCCGGCGGCGTATCCCGCTCCCGCATCAACCACCGCTTGCGAAAACTAGGCGAAATCGCCGAACATCTGCGGGATACGGGTGGCGCGCCCCCTTCCCTTCACTAAATGTTCACCTGCAAAAAGAGGATTTTTCCCTATCGTATGGAATATTCTAATATAAGCCAGAAAAATAAAATTCTATTTTAGCAGTTATCTAAAAATTTCATCACGGGGGGGAGAAGTACGATGTTATATAAGGAAATTACAATTAAACATGAACAGGGATTGAAATCTGGCGTTGCGGCCCGTTTTGTTCAGACGGCCGGAAAATTTAAATCTCAGATTCTCATTGAATCCGAGAATAAAAAAATCAACGCCAAAAGTATTATGGGCGTGCTGCTTCTAGGCATTAAGCAGGGAGAATCCATCTATGTGCTGGCAAACGGAGTCGACGAGAAAGAGGCTTTGGATGCGCTGGAAGAATTTTCCAATAAGGAGAGCTTTGACGATTAAGTGTGAGGCAAAATAGAGGAAGCAGTGCTGCAGGCAGTTCTGCTTCCTCTATATATTTGGGCTCCGGCTGGCCCCAGGGCTGCAAGGGCCCAAATTTTTAACACAGACAGTTTTTTCCAAGGCAAGCCAGGTCATCTGTCAGCACATTTTTAACTCTTTGCCAGGCGCGTTGCCTTTATTTTTTTACAAAGCCGCAGAAAGAAGACGATATGGAATTTGAAGAGCTTTATCAGATCGCAAAAAACACATTAAACCCGCGCAGCCTGACGGAGGATGCTTCGGCTGGCTCCGTCGCCGCTGTTATCCTGACAGAGGCAGGCAATGTCTATCGCGGGGTTTGCATCGATGTCCCCTGTTCCATCGGCTTTTGTGCAGAACATGCCGCCATTGCCGCCATGGTAACTGCGGGCGAGGCACACATCGTCAAAATGGTGGCAGTTTATCAGGATGGCAGCATTATCCCGCCCTGCGGGCGTTGCCGGGAATTTATCTGTCAAATTCATCCGCTCAATCACCTTTGCCAGGTTCTGCTCAGCAACCGCGTCGCCCTTATGGATGAGCTGTTGCCCGAGCGCTGGTAGCCGGGCATATAAAAAGCGCCTAAACGGCGCTTTTTTCTTCTATAATTCTGCCCACATGCTCTGGGAGACTGGACGAAAGCCTTCCCTCTCATAAAGATGGTTTGCCACCTGGTTGCGGGTCAGGGAATCCAGCTTCATGCGCTCCAAGCCCCGGGCCTTTGCCCAGCCCTTGCAGGCTTCAAGCAGCGCACCGCCCACACCTTTGCCCCGGCCTTTGGGCATAATCACCAGATCGCTGAGATAGGCGAATCTTCTTGCAATAAGATAGTTTTCCTCCTCCTTTGTCTGCTGTTCCCAAACGCAGGCAAAGCCAATGACCTCTCCCAAATCCTCTGCCAGAAAGATCTCCTTATTTTCCTGTAAAATTG